>CAZBYH010000081.1:5548-7726 GCA_964496155.1 uncultured Methanoculleus sp. | reverse complement strand
TTCGTGACCCGGTAAGCCAGACGAGATCTCCGGGGACAAGTCTCAGAACGTTCATCGTTGCGGGGTCCAGTCGACATCGCCCGAGGCCCCGGTCCTCAGGATATGCACTTTCAACATTCAGTAACATGGCCAATGCTCACCTACCTTCATATACCCTCTCGGGGTATAAGTACTGTATCTATGAGATTGCTCTGTTTTGACCCATTTTCCGGCACAGCAGGCGATATGGTGACAGGTGCGCTGCTTGAATGTGGTGCTGACAGAGAGGCAGTAACGCGTGCAATGGCATCGGTCGTCGCCACTCCTACCTATACCATGGTGGAACGATGCGGCATTCAGGCACTGAAGGTCGAAACACATGCGGGGCCGGTATCACGGACATTCCATGAGGTCTGTGACATAGTTTTGGCTACCGATATTCCTGACACCGTAAAAGAGATGGCAGTACGGGTGTTTGTACGCATCAGGGATGCGGAACAAGAGATACACGGCACCCACATCCATTTCCATGAAGTAGGCGCTGACGATGCCATCGCAGATGTCGTTGGTGCATGCACCGCATTCCTTTCTCTCTCACCCGACGCAGTCAGGACATCAGCAGTATCGGTCGGGACCGGAACCATGAAAAGCGCCCATGGCATCTACCCGCTCCCGGCTCCTGCCACCCTTGCCATCCTCCGGAAAGGAGACCTCCTCATCCGGTATACCGATGAAGAACGGGAACTCTGCACGCCAACAGGGGCAGCACTCCTTGCAGAATTTATGGCAACCGCTACCTGCGAAACAGACACTGAGACGGTGCATGTCACCGCTGTCGGGTACGGGGCAGGTACACGAAATCCTTCACACATGCCAAATGTGTTACGGGTTTCCCTCTGCGAATCCGAACCTGATACCAGCAGAGAGACAAGAGAAACAGACACTATTGACATCCTTGAAACAAATGTGGATGACACAACAGCAGAAGTCATTGCCTATACTCTCGGGCGACTGATGGATGCAGGTGCACGGGACGCATCTGCAATACCTTTGATCATGAAGAAAGGACGTCCCGGAACCCTTATCAGGGTCATCTGCACGCATAGAGAGTCAGATAGTCTCATCCGGATACTGTCTGAAGAACTGGGGACACTCGGCGTCCGGTGCATTCCGTCTGTCCACCGGAGTGTGCTCAGACGAACGGTGGAACCCGTTGAAATTGTGGTAGGTTCCAATACGTTCTCAATACCTGTTAAAACCGGCTGGATCGGAACAAAACCCGTATCCTGCAAGGCCGAATTTGAAGTAGCACGGCAGGCAGCAGAAGCTGCACATGTGCCATTACGCGATATTACGCGCCGGGCCGAAGAGAAACGCTGGAAAGAACTGGATGGTGAAGACAGCTAATGGTGAAACTAACAAAAAAGAGCACAGGCATCCCCTGTCTTGATAACCTCATCGGCGGTGGGCTTGAGACGTGCATTATTATCCAGTTTTATGGGGAACCTTCTGCAGGAAAAAGCACTGCTGCAATGGCAGCAGCAATTGCCACCCTGCGCAATAAAGAAGATGTAATCTATATCGATACCGAAGGATTCTCCATTGACCGTTTTTGCCAGCTTGCCGGAGAAGAAGAAGCCGAATCACTCGCCGAACGCCTCATTTTGTTTGAACCCGCAGACTTTACCGGACAGGACCACGCAGTTGCAGAATGCGCACGCCTCCTCGCAGACCGGGCGAACATTGGCCTTATTGTCCTTGATTCAGCGACCGCACTATACCGCTCAGAAAATACTCACTCTGGAGAGGCACAGAAACGCCTTTCACGAGAACTGATCATGCTCCTCGGATATGCACGCCGGTATGATATTCCTGTGATCGTCACAAATCAGGTCTTTACTGATATAAACACCGACAATCTCTGTGGTCTCGGCGGCACAAGCATGCATCACCTGTCAAAAATCATTGTCCGTTTTGAACGTGATGACACAAAACGGCATGCAATACTCGAAAAACACCGGTCTCGTCCCGAAGGGACTAAAATAACATTTACGATTGAACAAAAAGGGTTCAGAGAGGAATAGTTCCCTCAAAAACCGTTACCGCCGGACCTTCCATCGTAATGGTCTCACTCATCACGATTTTTAGCGGGCCGCCCCGTGTTTTGACATAAACGGTAGCAGGCATTTTTCCGAGATG
>CAZBYH010000081.1:0-5448 GCA_964496155.1 uncultured Methanoculleus sp. | reverse complement strand
TTAGCGGGCCGCCCCGTGTTTTGACATAAACGGTAGCAGGCATTTTTCCGAGATGATGCGCCACGGCTGCGGCCGCTGTTGAACCGGTGCCGCATGAAAAGGTCTCTTGTTCAACCCCCCGTTCAAACGTGCGTATCGTGATGCTGTCCTCTCCGTCACACTCAACAAAATTCACATTCGCACCTTTAGAAAATATTGGATGGGAACGGATGCCGGGTGCCACTTCACGGATATTGACTGCTGCCAGATCATCTACAAAGACAACCGCATGCGGAACACCCGTATTTGCCGCATAGATGGTGAGTCCATTATATTCCATCCTGAATTCCCCTTCCCCCTCAGCAGGTATTCCGGCCGAGGTGAAATCTGCGGGACCCATATCAATCGTTGCGGTAAATTCGCCTTCCTCGCTGTAGCCCATGGCAACTGCCATCACACCCGCCGGTGTTTCAACCGTACACTCTTCCTTTGTGTATTCAGTGTCATATACATATTTGGCAAGGCAGCGAATGCCATTCCCGCACATCTCCGCCTCACTTGCATCTGGCTGAAAAAGGCGCATTCTTACGTCACATATTTCAGAAGGGGAGACAAAAAGAACGCCATCCGCACCAATACCAAAGCGCCTGTCGCAGTATAAACGGGCAAATTCTCCTTTCATTTCATCGGGAATTACCGGCTTAGCCATCTCATCGATAAGCACAAAATCATTACCATTACCCTGTAATTTTACAAACGAAATTTCCATATTCTTATATCTCTCCAGACATTCTCATCTGTGCCACCGTGCAGCATAGCCCAGCGCAGAGAAAGAGCCGCAACAGGGACATGATGAGAAGTACCTGTTATTCTCTATGTAACCGCGGGATAAAATTCTCATCGGTGAGAAAGATATAAAAAAAAGATTAGGATGAACCCCAGAGGTTTAGGGCACGTGCAAGTTCAACGTGAGTCTTTGCATATTCTGTTGCTGATACGCCTTCAAGGAACGCGTCCACCGCCTGACGCATCGCACGGGCACCTGCTGCGGTACCGTCCGGGTGGCCGTGAATGCCGCCTCCTGCCTGCAGCACGATCTCCGTTCCGAGTGTTTCAAGCTCTGCATGCACTTTTCCAGGATGAAGGCCGCCGCTTGCAACAGGGAAGACGGGCCGGAACCCATACCATGGATCAGTCAGTGCATGGTTATCCAGAATAACCTCTTCTGCATTGCCCCCCATCTTTCCACTCACCGTCCCGGTATGCAGCTGATCTCCACCCATCATCCGGACAAGACGTGCAATCGGACGCATCGCAATGCCATGCTCTGGATTTCGGGTCATCGCGGCGTGCATCGTCCGGTGCACATGAATGGGGACATGTATGCCCGGTTCCTCTGCAAGAGCCTCCAGTGCTGAATAGCCACAGGTGATGACATCAACCATGAGCGTGTTTGCACCCCTCTCAAGTGCCTCCTCTGCCCGTTCAACTATCCGGTCTGCCCGGTCAGAGACATTGACTGCATACAGAACCAGACGTCCGGTCTCGTCCTTTGCCTCATCAAGGCGTGCCATCACTGCCTCAACCCGGTCTACCATCGGGCAGAACGCATGATTGGTAAGGGTTTCATCGTCCTTGATAAAATCAACACCCCCCGATGCTGCTTCATATGCCAAATCCGCAGTATCGGCCGGATTCAAACCCAACTTTGGTTTAATGATGGTTCCCACATGGGGCCGGTCGTGTGTTCCCAGAAGTTTGCGTACACCCTCAATACCAAAGTTCGGGCCATTAAATCGGACAAGAGACTCAGGGAATTCAACATCGACCAGTCGTACGGCCTCAAGTCTTCCTAACCCAAAGACGTTGCCTGCCACTACAGAGAGATACTGAGGCACATTGCCCTGTTCAAATAGTTCTGCAGGAAACCGGATGGCGGTAAGGTAGCCTCTGCCGGATTCCTCCACACTCTCCACAACACCGTCAAGCCGCCTCACATAATCCAGTTGGGTCGTAAGGGTAGTCCAGGTGCCGGTTGACTGTTCCTCCGCAATTGCCTGTGCGGCCTCCTGCGGGGTCGTCCTATTATCAGGACGAAAATAATAATGCGCAATGACGTCTTGCATATCGTTCATTCTCCCTTAATGGTACATGTGTGTATAATCTTATTGGAAGTCACTGGTATCCCACCCCAGGTGATCACGGATGACAAACGGGGCATATGACGGGGCAAATGCGCCTATCTCTGTTACAATAAGGTCCACATAGGCAGGGGGCGTCACGTCAAAGGCGGGATTTTTCACCATGACATTGGCAGGAAGTTGTCGTTCACTTCCAATCACTTCTTCTGCCGAACGCCATTCAATGGGTATACGCTCACCAAGAATTGTGCGTGGAGCAAATTTATAAGTTTCAGCAGCAACGATAAACGGTTTTCGGGCTTCATGTGCACAGAGTGCAATCTGTGAGGTCCCTATTTTGTTCACCACCGCCCCATTTGCCGTGACAGCGTCAGTTCCCGTGATAACCAGATCAACCTTCGGCATAAACATCCGGGCTGCCGAGTCAACAATAAAGTTGACTGAAATACCTGCATCGGAGAGCGCCTGGATTGTAATATATCCCTGATTCCTTGGGCGCACCTCCGTTGCATAGACCTCACGGACCTTACCCAGTTGATGAGCACGGACAATACAGGCAATGGCTGCCTGAGAGTTGCAGTGCGTCATTATTACTGCGTCATCAGGGAAGTGTCGTGCAGCGATCTCTGCAATCTTATCTACCGCAGCATGAGAATCACGGATAAATTCTAAAGCGCTGTCATGTAATGCCTGCTGTGCGTCTTCAAGCGTTTCGGCACTTTGCACACCCCGCATCACGTATCGGATCGCATTCGGGAGAGAAACCGCAGTTGGACGCGTCCCGCGGAGTATTACTGCTGCTTTTTCCATTTCACTGATGAATGCTTCAAGCGTTGCACAATCAAGTGACGCCCCGTGTTCCTGGAGGGCGGCGGCAGCGGTGCGCGCAATGAGCCCCGCTCCGCGCACTCTCATTGAGGAGATATCATCAGCGGTCTGTATGAGTACCATCGTATTCATTTACTTCAATCACGCCAATCTGTATTAATGCGACTGGTTGCGAGTGATTTAAGATGACAATAGCCGTTGTCTTTGATAGTGCAGGTACCCTCCTGCATACCTACCGAGTGCTAAAAAATGTAACAGACGGCACGATCCATATAAATGCGGAGACCGTCACGCTTACCGCCTCGTGCAAAGAACGCGCACTCATTCTGCTCTATCTCAACCCCCGCGATATTATGAATGAAGAGCCCACACGCCTGCTCTCCGAGTACCTGAGAGAGAACAATATCGTTTTTGGCATCTCCTGCACCTGCAAGCCCGTGACTGCTGATTATATCCGTGATCTCCTGTACAATGATTCCTGTGCGACAATCGGTGACCTGCAGGAGTGTGTCCGGGCTGTCTGGGCGGTATGCAAAAAAGAGACCGTGGTTGCAGTCAACTCAGGAGTGATGCTAAATGGCAACATTGGGGGCATTGAATTTGTCATTACCGCAGGAGGACGTCCTTTTCCCCTTGCGCGCGAAACCATCCGTGACCTGCAGGCGCGAGGTGTCGGTACGTACATCGCTTCCGGTGACCGGACAAAAAAACTGATGAAGATGGCGGACTATCTCGGCGTGCCGCAGGACAATACTCATGGTGTTGCCACTCCTGCGATTAAAGAGCAGGTAGTTGAAGACCTGAAGCGGCAGTATGACACAGTCGTGATGGTAGGAGACGGAATAAACGATTTGCGGGCCATGAAAAAGGCAGATTTTGCCATTCTTTCACTTCAGCAGAACAGTAAAAAAACAGAGCCATTAATTAAGGCCGCTGACTTCATCATCACCTCTGTGTATGAAGTTGTGGGCATTATTGACAACCTTGAGTAATTAATTACTCCTATGCGCACAATTGGGATAGAATAATAACTATTAAACCACCACAAAATGATACTGTGAACGGAAACTATGGTGCCCTTATTAACAGTTGAAGACCTCTCGATGAAGTTCGATGAGAATACCGTCCTCAACAATATCAATTTTCAATTAGCGGAGGGTGAAATCTTCGGTATCATCGGACGAAGCGGTGCCGGGAAGACCGTGTTGATGCATCTCATCCGTGGTGTGGATTCGCCTCCAACAATGGGCAGAATTATCTACCATATATCGGCCTGCAACAAGTGTGGATATGTTGACCTCAGAAGCAAAGAGAGCAGCGCGTGCACAAAGTGCAGCGGAACGATGGTAGCTGAGGACGTCGATCTATGGGCAGATGAAAACAAACACAAGATGCGTAACATCATGGCCCGGACTGCCATTATGTTCCAGCGAACATTTGCCCTGTATGGTGATGACCGCGTAATTGAAAACGTTCTTCATGCACTCTCTGATATCGGATATCCGGGTGAGAAGGCAGTCAACCGTGCTGCAGATCTTCTGGATGAAGTGCGACTGTCCCACCGGATGATGCATATCGCACGTGATCTCTCCGGCGGAGAGAAACAGCGTGTTGTGCTCGCCCGTCAACTTGCCAAAGAACCGTTCCTCCTCTGTGCTGATGAGCCGACGGGGACGCTTGACCCCCGTACTGCATCCATTGTTCATGAGATGCTGCATGATTCGGCCGCTAATAACAATATGGCAATGGTTGTATCCTCACACTTTTCGCAGGTAATTGTCGACACATGTGATCGCGCAATGCTTTTGGTGGAAGGCGAGATCAAAGCCATCGGTGAACCCGGTCAGATCATTGACACCTTCATGGAAGATGCCCATGAAACAGGCAAATACAAATCTGCGGAACTGGGAGAACAGATTCTCCAGGCGCGGGATGTCTCCAAGCGGTATCTTTCTGTTGACAGAGGTATGATCAAGGCTGTCGATGGGGTCTCGTTCTCCGTTGCAAGACGAGAGATTCTCGGAATTATCGGAACGTCGGGTGCCGGGAAAACAACCCTGTCCAAGATGATTGCAGGCATTATCGAACCGACAGCCGGAGAGATGAATGTCCGTATCGGTGATGACTGGATCGATATGACAAAGCCCGGCATTGAAATGCGCGGACGGGCGAAAAAATACATTGGTCTGCTCCATCAGGAATATGATCTCTATCCTCACCGCTCCGTTCTTGACAACCTGACTGATTCCATCGGTCTTGAATTCCCAAAGGAACTGGCAATGCGAAAGGCTATCATCACACTGAAGATGGCCGGATTTACAGAAGATAAGGCAAAAGGAATTCTCACCCGTCTTCCTGCACAACTTTCAGAAGGGGAGAAGCATCGTGTTGCCCTTGCTCAGGTGCTCATCAAGGAGCCAAGAATCGTCATTCTGGATGAGCCAACCGGAACCATGGATCCTATCACCAAGATCGATGTGAAACACTCGATTGCAACAGC
>CAZBYH010000080.1:0-7862 GCA_964496155.1 uncultured Methanoculleus sp. | reverse complement strand
GTGGTTACCCAGGTGCAGCGATTTTTAAAAAGCGAGGATCCAAAAGCAGGCCTGGCCCGTGATATTCTATGGGTCGCAGGAGTTGTTGGCGGGATCGCGCTCCTCCTTTTTCTGGTTTTTGGCACTTGGCCTGCCGTCGTCGCGGTGGAGTCGGAGAGCATGGTTCCGAATATGAATGTGGGGGATCTTGTCTTTGTTGCGGCACAAGACCGCTACGGGCCTCTCACCTCCTGGGCAGAGGGGCAGGAGAGCGGGTATGCGAGGTTTGGAGCATTTCCCGATCGGCAGGGCAATCAGGTTTATGGGGATGTGATCATCTACAAACCCAATGGAGATTCGTCAGTGCATCCGATCATTCATCGTGCCATCGTCTGGCATGAGAATACCACAACTCCCGGGTACATCACGAAGGGAGACAATAACCCGACCGTAGATCAGGACGCCTACTATGCGGGCATCGGAGCTATTCAACCGGTGCAGAAGGAGTGGATCGTCGGAAAGGCACTTTTTTCGGTGCCGCTTGTCGGGTATCTACCACTGCATATTATCGAGTTTGCGGTGATTATCGTTGCGTTTCTCATCATCTGGGAGTTGTATTCCCGAAAGCGTGAGAGGGATGCTAAGAACGGGAAGAAAACAGCAGATGCAGCTCCTCCCCAAAAAAAGGAAGAGAAAAAGAATGCCGTCAAAAAAATTGCTAAAAAATCCAACAAAAAGCGCTGAACGTGTGTATCCGGCCTCTCCCAGGCAGAGGTCATTCACAACTCTTTTGTACCACTGCACTCACACATCAACACGGAATTGATCCCGATGAAAGAGCTACTGGAAGATGTTCTTGAAGGACACCGACTCACACCTGCTGAGGCGGCAGTGCTTCTGAAAGCACAAGGGTCTGATGTATGGGATATTGCAACAGCAGCAGACATTCTTCGTGAACAGACCGTAGGTGATGTAGTCACCTATGTTCGCAATCAGAATATCCATATCACCAACATATGCCGGAATCTCTGCCGATTCTGTGCGTTCGGGAGGCCGCCGGAGGCACCGGATGCCTACGATGTAGGGGATGCAGGCATACGGGCACAGGTTACTCTCGCAAAGGAACGCGGTGTCACTGAACTCTGTTTTCTCTCCGGAGTAAATCCCGCATTCAGCGCCGAGCGTTATGCAGAGATGATCGGCATTGCGCACGAGATTCTCCCGGAAGCTGATATCCACACAATGAGCCCGGACGAGGTGACCTGGGCAGCCCGAAAGAGCGGCATCACGACCGCTGAAGTGATTGAAATGACGCGGGAAGCGGGTTTGGGGACGATGCAGGGCACAGGAGCAGAGATTTTGGTGGACTCGGTACGGAGACAGTTCTGCCCGAACAAGGTACTTACCGCAGAATGGGCCCGGATCATCAAAGAAGCACATACGATGGGGCTGAGGTCAACCGCGACGATCATGTACGGTTCACTGGATACGGCAGAAGACCGGGCAGAGCATCTCGGCGTCATCCGGGACATTCAGGATGAGACGGGCGGGTTTACTGAGTTTATCCCTCTGCCATTCATTCATGAAAATACTCCATTGCAGCAGGCAGGTCTGGTCAGTGGGGGATCCAGCGGGCGGGAGGATATCCTGCTCTTTGCAGTATCGCGGCTCTTCTTTGACAATATCCCTAATATCCAGATGTCGTGGGGCAAGATCGGCGGTCGGATGGCCTCACTGGGCCTCATTGCCGGCGGCAATGACTTTGGTGGGACAATGTTCACTGACGAAGTGTCGGTGGACGCAGGGGCGTCAGGGGCTGATTATCTTGACCCGGCGGATATGAAGCGGATCACCGATGACCTCGGACGGGTGCTGCGGCGTCGTTCGACCATATATGAACTGCTTGACTGAATGGCCGGAGATCAGAATCCCATTTTTGGCGTCCCGGTTGGATACGTTTATTGTGCCTCAGCGGAATATTCCGTCTGTATATTTGGTCCGGAAGGAATACGATATGAATACTGAGAAAAGACTGGTGTATATGGACCATGCGGCAACGACGGCGACCAGGCCGGAGGTTGCAGCAGCAATGGTTTCCTTTATGACCATCACATTTGGCAATCCATCCTCCCTCTATGACCTTGCAAAGGTCTCGCGAACAGCGATGGACGAAGCACGGGAACGGGTGGCAATGGCTATTGGGGCTGACCCAAAAGAGATATTTTTCACCAGCGGTGGCACGGAGTCAGACAACTGGGCGATTAAGGGGATTGCCTTTGCAAAGAAAGCACAGGGCACTCACATCATTACCTCGGTTATCGAGCATCACGCGGTCATCCACACGTGTGAGTGGTTGGAAAAGCAGGGTTTTTCAATCACGTATCTTCCGGTGGACTGCTTCGGGATGGTTGACCCTGCAGACGTCGAGGCAGCAATCACCCCGGAGACGATTCTCATCACCGTGATGATGGCAAACAATGAGGTGGGCACTATTCAGTCGGTAGCAGAGATCGGTGCGATTGCCCGGAAGCATGGCGTTCTCTTTCACACCGATGCAGTGCAGGCGGTGGGACATATTCCGGTTGACGTGCGTGCAAAGAAAATTGACCTTCTCTCGCTTTCGTCCCATAAGTTTCATGGCCCGAAGGGGGTCGGTGCCCTCTATATTGGGTCAGGGATTGAGTTTGATTCCCTGATCCATGGCGGTGCTCAGGAGGGTGGGCTGCGTGCAGGCACGGAGAATGTGCCTGGTATCGTTGGTATGGGGCTTGCCCTCTCCGTTGCGGTTAAAGAGATGAAAGAGAATGCTCTGCGGATCACGGCCCTGCGGGACCGGCTCACGGAAGGGTTGCTTGCGATTCCCGAGACCTATTTAAATGGGCACCCGGAACAGCGCCTGCCGAACAATGTGAACGTGGTCTTTGCGTTTATTGAAGGGGAATCGATTCTTTTGATGCTCAACCGCCGGGGGATTGCGGCGTCTACCGGGAGCGCCTGTAGTTCCCGTTCATCAGAACCATCTCATGTGCTCACCGCCTGCGGCGTGCCCCCTGAAATGCTGCATGGCTCATTGCGCCTGACACTCGGGGAAGAGACGACAGAGGCAGACGTTAACTATACAATTGATGCGGTGAAAGAGGTCGTACAGCGGCTGAGGGATATGTCCCCTTTAACACCGCCGGAACTGAGGAGTCAACCATAGGAGGAGAAATAAAAAATGTACAACGAGAAAGTGATGGATCATTTTGAACACCCGAGAAACCAGGGGGCACTTGAGGATGCGGACGGCATTGGCGAGGTCAGTAATCCCGATTGCGGGGATACTACGAAGATATACCTAAAGGTAGAAAACGATGTGATCACCGACGTGAAATTCCAGACCTTCGGGTGCGCAGCGGCAGTGGCATCGTCCAGCATGGCAACGGAACTCATCAAGGGCAAGACGCTGAAAGAGGCATGGGACCTCTCCAATACGGCGGTTGCAGAGGCTTTGGATGGCCTGCCACCAAAGAAATTACATTGTTCCGTGATTGCAGAAGACGCAATTCATGTGGCGATTAATGATTATCGCACGCAGCATGGGCTTGAAGTGTGGAAAGAAACGAAAAACAGCCACGCTGAACAGCACCACTAATTTTTTGTCTTGCCTCATTCTTCAGTGAGTATCCTTTTTGAGATAGGGGAAGTATTGACTTGTCCGTTTCATTAATATGAATGATCAGGGCTAGGTTTCCTGAACACGGTTTTCCTTTTCACGCATTTCTGTTGGGGTGAAAACCCTTCTTAAGTTTGAGTACGAACAAAAGAGGTACATTCGGTGAACATCCATGGATTCTCATAAAATTGCAGATGAACTGGCGGCGGTGCGGTCTTGTCACCCGCTGGTGCACCACATCACGAATACGGTAACCATCAATGACTGTGCCAATATCACGCTTTGTGTCGGTGGGGCGCCGGTGATGGCAGCAGCACCAGAGGAAGCCGGTGAGATGGCCGGGATGGCCAGTTCCCTCGTGCTCAATATCGGGACACTCTCCTCAGATCAGGTGGAATCAATGCTCATCGCAGGAAGAGCAGCGAATGCCCGCGGTATCCCTGTCATCCTTGACCCTGTCGGTGCCGGTGCAACGGCGATGCGGACAGAGGCGTCTGAACGCCTGCTTGCAGAACTGGATATTGCCGTTTTAAAGGGCAATGCCGGTGAGATTGGAGTGCTGGCCGGTATCGGCGGTGAGGTTCGTGGGGTGGACTCTGGTGGATGTGCTGGCGACCCCGCCGCTGTCGCCGCTGCCTGTGCCCGGAAGTATGGCACGGTTGTGGTGATGACAGGGCCTGAGGACTATATATCTGACGGTGAACGGACGCTTGTGGTCCGAAACGGCACCCCTATGCTGGGTCGCATCTCGGGTACCGGGTGCATGGTCGCGTCTGTAGTAGGTGCCTTTGCAGCGGCAGGGACGAATATGCTGGAGTCGTGTGCGGCCGCCTGCGCTGCCTTTGCTTATGCCGGAGAACGGGCGGTTGTTCAGGCCAGGGGCCCGTATTCGTTCCGGACAGCACTCTTTGACGAGATGGCAAATCTTAACGAAGAGGATCTTGCGGCCCATGCTGACGTGAAGGTCGTGGATATAGGCACCGCCTGATCCGGGGTTATTTAACCATATGAACTGGGTTTCGGTCAGATTTCTGAACTGAAAATAGTTTGAAGCAAAGGATATAGGTGGGCTTGATATATGACTGAAAACAGTAAAATGAAAGGGCTGAGGCATCTGACGGGGCGAACAATCATTCCGGAACTCTATGTGGTCACGGATACGGTTATTGGCCGGGGGCGATCTCACGCAGAGATGGCCGCTCTTGCTGTAGCAGGCGGTGCTGGTATCATACAGTTACGGGATAAATTATTGTCGTCGGCTGGTCTCCTCCGTGAGGCAGTCGCTGTTCGTGAGGCGCTGGGCACCTCTGGCGCCCTCTTTGTGGTGAACGATTCTCTGGGTGTGGCTATCGTATCCGGTGCAGACGGGGTGCATCTGGGCCAGAGCGATGGTTCCATCACAGAAGCAAGGGCTGTTGCTGGGGCAGCTGGGCGCGGAGGATTCCTTATTGGTGTCTCCGTAGGGTCTGTTGAAGAGGCCATCCGTGCAGTCAGGGAGGGTGCGGATTATGTCGCCCTCAGCCCTCTCTTTTCCACTACTTCGAAGGGGGATGCCGGTGCGGCCTGTGGCCTCCTGCTCCTCAAAGAGATCCGTGAGGCCCTTCCCTTTGTGCCTCTTGTTGCCATTGGTGGGATTAATCCGGGGAATGTGCAGGATGTCTTTAGGGCCGGTGCTGACTCGGCGTCGGTAGTATCGGCTGTTGTCGGGCAGGATGATGTGGCTGGGGCGGCACGGGGGATGGTGGCGTTGATTGAGCAAGTTAGGAATCCGGGGTGAATACTCTGGGGTGTCAGGTTCGGGGCAGAAATGGTGTCATCTGAATTCAGATGTTTGTTCAAGGCTGACTCAATCTGTCTTCACCAGTATAGTTCGGCCCGGCACGGATTTCCTTTTCTGATAGGTTCATTCCTTTTCCATTGGGTATTGCACCAATTATTCAGGTTTCTGCCGCATTCCCGAGGTCTGAATTGTCAATCAGGGATGTTTGCATACTGAGGGAATTGCCACATGTCGGAACAACGATGTTCCATTTCGCCCGGGAGAGCTATCTGCGAAAAATACTGGCTGATATCATCCGATTGTATCAGGAACCCTGCGTATTCATCTCGCACACCGGTCTAGAAATATGTGATGATTGCCAACTCCATCATCTCTCTTTCATTGTGATATCAGGGTTGTGAAGTGCATGAGCGTCCTGCAATGAAAGTCGCACGATGCGTTTTAGAAGGTTTGGCAAGGACAATATCTCCTTCCTATTTGACAAGGCCCATCACGCTTTTGTGAACAAAGATCAGACTCTGTTTTGCAAATGAACCCAAATGAAAATACGGGACTTTCTCCAGAGGATATTCCCCCCATAGGTGGAAGTCCTCCTTTGCTCTCTCACGCGGACTCAGGGAGCTCCCTACCCAACACGAAAGCTATCCTTCTTGTCTTTGGTGTCTTTGTGTGTCTCGCCGGATATGCTGTCGTGGGCGATCTCTCTGGGGGGGCAGGGCTCTTGGTCCTTGGCGGGTTGCAGATCCTGTTGTTTGTGTTACTTGCGATGACTGCCTATCTCGCTGAAATTTATTCGTGGCTGAAGATTCCGGCGGTGCTTTTCCTGTTGCTTCTGGTCGGATTTGTGGGACTTGCTGTAATTAGCATGGCTGTTCTGGCAGTGTTGCCTGCCGAGGCACTCACTGTGGATTCTGCGCTGGATGAACTTCTTGAAGACACTATCTCACCAGACAATCTGTTCTGCCTTGTAGAGGTAGTGTTGCTTGTCATCCTCTCGGCTGTTGTGTCCTTTATTGGGTTCTCCCGTCGGTTGCGAAGATTTTTGGCCCGTTATCTGCCGTTTGATCCAGATTCCTTCGTCCATATGGTTGCGCTTGTTGCTGTCTGTGCTTTAACAATTATGGTGGCGATTCCCTTGTTGGTGTTCGGGGAACCTATTCTGCTCACACCCGCACTTCTGGAGATGGGGGCGAAGGGAGGTGGCGAAATATTCATGGAGAGCGTGACCTCTGATATCTATAATCTCTTCTGGACGATTCTGGCCTCTTTTCTGGTGGTGGGTTTATTTATTCGCAGAAATTTATCAGATACTCTCAAACGCCTTGGGCTTTTCCGGATTACTCTGAAAGAACTAGGGATTGCTATCGGGCTGGGCATTGTTTTGGTGGGGATATTCCATGTGGTTGATATGGGCATTGGCATTGTCTGGGAGTTCTTTGGCTGGAAGGTGACTGATATGGATGCTGTTGAGCTCCTCATAGCCCCGTTCCTCACTCCTGTGGGTGCCATTGTCGCCGCGGTTGCGGCAGGTTTTGGGGAGGAGTTGAGCATCAGAGGGGTGCTACAGCCACGGTTTGGCATCCTTCTTCCCACTTTTCTCTTTGCCTCACTGCATGCCTTCCAGTATAACTGGGACGGGGTGCTCTCTGTCTTTCTGGCAGGTCTCGTCTTCGCTTTCATTAGGAGATACTATTGCACCACAGTCAGTGCTATTACTCATACGGTCTATGACCTGATTCTCTTCTATGCGCTGATCTTTGGGTTTGGCATATGAGGTTCTGTCTCCAGGGGTTGGTGAACCGGATTTTTCTGCGGCATTGAGTGAAGAATCTTCTGAAATTCTTATTTTTTGCGCGTGGATATATTTTTTCAGAGGGCAGAATGTTTTTCTTCTGGTTGAAGGTCTGAAAATGTGTTGGTTAGTGTGGTTTCCTCCTGCTTTAGGGGAGATTTAGGTAATCAGACGATCCAAAATTCATGCGATTTTGAGTTATTTCTAAAAAATAACTGTATTATGGTGGAATGCGCGTTTAGGTGTTCTCAGTCAGTCTATAACTTGTCCTGATTAAAATCCAATCATTTTGACGCGTTTAATCTGTTTTGTGGGTGCCGATCTGATAGAGATCACTATTGTATGGTGTTAGTTTTGGAGTTTTGCGAGGCAACTTGGAATGCAAAATGCGAGTCTTTATATCCTCGTAAGAGGCACTTAGTTAGGTCGGTTGTTTGAGACATTCGGGGCGAAATCGTCTCAGTTTGATCTGCAAACAACAAAAGTATCCAAGGAATACCAATCTCTAGGTTATCCGAAATTTAATCGGCTGATGTAGGGATTCACTATAGGATTCTAATGGAGATTGCAAAGGTATATAACCCTTTGACTCCAATATAGGTGTCCGAGATTTTGATGGAGAACCGAAATCGCTCAGATGGGAGTGTCGGTTCTGA
>CAZBYH010000079.1:4915-7974 GCA_964496155.1 uncultured Methanoculleus sp. | reverse complement strand
AAAAAGAAGGGTTACTTCATATGGCGATCGGTGAGACAACAGCAGACCGTATGAAAGAGGATGGAACAGAGCCGGTTGTCGTTGGAAACGGAACGCTTTTGGGAACCCTTGCGGCACTGAACCGCTATCTGGAAGAGGACAAAGAGACATCTGAAGGACTGAATCTTGATATGCCACGCGGCGGCATCATTGCAGTCGATAAACCACGAGGCCCCTCCAGTCACGAGGTGGCCGCATGGGTGCGTGACATGCTGGGCATGCCCTGCGGACACGGCGGGACACTGGACCCTGATGTCTCCGGGGTTCTTCTTGTCATGGTAGGAAGGGCTGCACGACTCGCGCCGGTGATTCTCAGTCACGAAAAGGAGTATATTGCCCTGCTCCGACTCCACGGGGATGCAACAGAAGAGCAGATCCGAAAGACGGCACAGGAATTTGTCGGAAAGAACTACCAGCGCCCACCCCTTAGAAGTGCGGTCGCCCGTGCGCTCCGTATCCGGACGATGTACGAGATTGATGTGCTCGATATTGACGGCCGGGACGTGCTTCTCCGTGTCCGCTGTGAGGCAGGCACCTACATCCGATCCCTCTGCCGCCACATGGGATTTGCCATCGGAACCGGTGGCCAGATGGTGGAACTCCGAAGGATACGCTCCGGGGGATATGACGAAACGATGTGCTGCAACCTGCACACCCTAAAAGATGCCGTGGAACGGGCAAAGCAAGGAGACAGGGACGAACTCCTCTCCTACATCCACCTGCCGGAGTCAGTGCTGGAAGGCATCCCTACAGTGACCATCCGTGACACCGCTGTTGACGCCCTCTGCCATGGTGCATCGCTTGCAGGAGTGGGTATCACCGCCGCTGATTCATTTGCAAAGAACACCGACGTCGCCGTGATGACCGCACAGGGCGAACTGGTCTGCATCGGCACCGCTCTGGCACCTTCAGACGCAATTGTGCCTGGCGCAACGGGCATCGTCATCCGCCCAAAGATGGTGATTATGCAGGCAGGCACGTATCCCAAAGGCTGGGTTACCAAGCCGCCCACACCACGACCGGAGAAACCAGCGAAACAATCTGAATCCAAACCCCGTACAGAGAAGAGAGAAGAAAGTACCGGGAAAAAGGAGACCAAAGCCGATACACGGCGGTCACTGCGTCCCGGGCCAAAGAAACGCCCCGATGATAGTGGAAAATACCTGAGCACCAGCAAGAACGGCAGACGGCGGGGCACCGGAGATAAACCCGTCAAATCGAAAGGGGAGAAGAAGGGCCAGGCCAATCAGACCAAATATTCCGGAACCAAATCGATCCAGCGCAAGAAAGGAAACCGCTGAGATCGGCTTGGTCCACTACTCTTTTTCACGCGTTTGTTCCATTTATTTTCTGTCATTTCATCATGCCCATCATCGGGCACATGCATCCGGGTCTCACCAATCATGCATGGTGCCTCACACAAGTTTCACCCATGCCCCGGCACCGCCTCCCTGCAATCATCTGCGCATTCGCCCGGCAGGCCACCGGGGCACCCTGTCCCCAGCCAGTTTCGGCAACAATTCCGCATCAGAAAACCCATAGCATTAAGAAACGCAGTCCCGAATATAATAGGGCAGCAGCATGCTGTGCTGAGGTAGTCTAGTCTGGTAGGGCGCAGGCCTGGAAAGCCTGTGGGGCCTAGCCCCTCGGGAGTTCAAATCTCCCCCTCAGCGCTTTACCTATTTTGTTGGTTATTTCAACGATTTTCTGGATAATGCAATTCATTTCTGGAGATATTTCTCATTTTTATTTCGGTCAGTAAATCTCTAAACGCTTTATCCATGACCGCACCTCTAATACCACCACCAATAATGTGTAAAAGCACCTCAAAAAAAACAATAAAAACAATATGATGCGTTGAAAATAGCACGTCCTATGCCACCAGCAGCAAATCATCTGCCGTTTATATCATAATATTCTCCGAGCATCTCGTCCAGAGTCTCCTTATAGCCCCATCCGGTCTTTCCTGCCATAATGGCAACATCCTCAAGCCTTGGCATGAAGATATTTACAACATCTTCAGGTTCAGAGCCAAGTTCCTGTAATATCTTCTGAAACATTGATTCAAGACCGAAATAGAAATTTTCATCCATATCGCCATATTCAGTAGTGTATCTCGTGCCCAGTTCAACGTAATGAACCATCAGCTCAATCTTTCCCTGTCTATCTTTTGTAGCCTTGAAATAGTCAGATATTGCCTTTTTTCCGACAGAAACACGTACAGGTTTATTTTTACAGACATCAGGATACAGGGCATCTGATATAATACCATAATATGGTTCGAGTGTTTTTTCTCCTGTTGAATACCGTGCGTGGAGAAAAGATTTATTCGCCTTATTCAGTGAATACAGGTCAGCAATAAGTTTTAACAGTTCCGAGGTATCTTTTTGGACAAGAATTGCTTTTATGTCTTTCCAGGTCTCTTTCTTGTTTTCTTCCATTATTTTGCCTCCGACCCCTCTATGAAAGGAGGGGCTATGAGATTGCGAATGTCCGGATTGCGAATGTCTGGGATACAGGTGTCAGGAGCTAAAATCCCCACACATCATCCATATCCCTGATATTCTCATCAAGATATCTCTCCATTGTGGTAATCCATTCCGGCATATCCTCTGTTATTGTTTCTTTCAATTCAGAGAAATCCTCCATAGTTATTTCACCCTTCTCAAGCATGAACTGGTAAAATTTCTTTAGGCTTGCCGCATTATCTTTTATTGCTGCCGGACTTGACCACATAGCCTTTTTGATAAACCAGTATCCAAGATACATGCTTACTTCAGGTATGCCATCCCGTGCTTCAACTTCATCACAATACAGCAGATAATCGTTAATGAAAAAGCGGACATTGAACAGGTGCTTATGTATCGTCTTTTGGCTGAGCCCTTTTTTAGTAAGCCAATTTTCAAACACAGAGAGCAGTTCGTTATTATTTAGTTCGATATCCCCGCATTCATCATTATCCCCGCATTCATCGTAATCCCCACATTCATCATTATAATCTTCTTCTTCAAACTCCATGA
>CAZBYH010000079.1:0-4815 GCA_964496155.1 uncultured Methanoculleus sp. | reverse complement strand
CATTCATCGTAATCCCCACATTCATCATTATAATCTTCTTCTTCAAACTCCATGAGATTTGAGCTCCAAAATTTTTATTAACAGATATTTCGCAGGATGAAAAATAAACTATACTACGATAGGCTGAATTTCAGCGCTTCCTCTCGGGGCAAATCCCCCACTGCGTAAAAAAATAGCGTAACAAGAAGGTTTGATTAGTATACTCCCTGTCACGCAACCTTCACAAAGAACTCCTTACCCACACCGCACCGCGGGCAAAGCCAGGTATCGGGCAGGTCTTCAAACGCGGTATTCGCCGAGACACCCTGCGTGTAGTCACCGCTCTCCGGGAGATAGACATAGCCACATTTTGTGCATTTGTACTGGTCCATGGGTCAGACATAACCGGCATAGTATATATAATTTAAGTGGATCAACAGGAAAAGCACGCCCTGACAGGATTTCAGAAGGAATGAATCCCGAAAGATAAACAGGAGTCCATCCATAAGAAAAAGATGAGGAGAGAAAGAGAACCTCTCCTATGAAAATAGCGTTAATTGATTCCTTCACCATTTCTCATGCGTGAAACAGTGAATACCCCCACCGTTCAGGATGGCCAGAACGAGGAGGAAAAAAGGAATTATTCAATCCCAATCATCACATTAGAGGCCTTGATTACCGCTGATACCTCTTTCCCCACAGCGAGTCCGAGGTGTTCGGCAGAATTCTTCGTAATTAGCGAAGTGATCTCGGTACCCCCGGACAGTTCAATGACCAATTCCGCGAGGATTTGGCCATATTTTATCTCTTTGATGGTTCCTTTCAGGACGTTGCGTGCACTGATCTCCATGGTTTTCACCGGCGGATAATTATTTCCTGACACAATAAAACTATCCTGAGGTTTGTTCCCCCTTCCCATTTATACCAGATACCAGCACCACCTGTTATCACCCGTGAATGCATACATCTCGTCATGACTGCGCCCGTCCCTCTACCTGAATTACAGCAGAGAATGAGACGATTCCGTGACCGAATGAATACGCACGAACCCGACTGGGAATGTGTGGTGATATTCAGCAATATCAACCTCTACTACTTCACCGGCACCCGGCAGGATGGCATGCTTTTCATCCCCCGCAGCGGTGAACCAATATTCCGGGTCAGACGCAGTTATGAACGGGCCTGCGAAGAATCCGTATTCCCCCGGATTGCACCGATGCAGAGTTACCGTGATGCAACAGGTGACCTGCCTGTTATGCCTGCCACCATCCATCTCGAGACTAAGGTGGTGCCGCTGGCTCTGCTTGAACGTTTCCGAAAACACTTCCCGATCAAAACAATCCTTCCGGCAGACATGCATCTTGCCGCAGTCCGTGCCATAAAAAGCCCGTATGAACTCACCCGGATGGAAGAATCAGGCAGAATTCATCAGAGAGTGCTCGAAGAACGGGTGCCGGAAATCCTCAGAAACGGCATGAGTGAAGCAGAGTTTGCCTCCCTCCTCTATCCCCTCCTCATTGAGGAGGGACATCAGGGGACCGTACGGTTCGGCATGTTTGACACCGAAATTGGCATGGGCCAGATCGGGTTTGGAGAAAACAGCCTCTACCCCACTGCATTCAACGGGCCGGGAGGCTGCCGTGGCCTCTCTCCGGCAGTCCCGCTGCTTGGGAGCAGAGAACGAATCCTGAAAGACGGCGATCTCATCTTTGTGGATATCGGTTGCGGGGTGGAGGGCTATCATACCGACAAGACCATGACCTATGTATTCGGAAAGGCCCTCCCGAGAGTCGCCATCCTCGCACACCAGCAGTGTGTCGAAATCCAGAACCAAATGGCCGCCATGCTCAGGCCCGGTGCCATCCCCTCAGAGATCTACCAGACTATCACGGAATCCCTCACTCCCGCATTTCAGGAGAACTTCATGGGATTTGGCAACCGGCGGGTGAACTTCCTCGGCCACGGTGTGGGTCTTCTCATCGATGAACTGCCGGTAATAGCCCGTGGCTTTGACGAACCCATCACCGAAGGGATGGTATTCGCTCTCGAACCCAAGAAGGGAGTCCCCCACGTCGGCATGGTGGGAATTGAGAACACCTATATCGTCACCCCTGCAGGCGGACGGTGCATCACCGGCACCCACCCCGGACTCATGCCGGTGCCGGTGAGATAAACGGGCTCCGGAAAGTCGGATCATTCATGGTATCCCGACTCCAAACCTCTATTCTATCCGCCACCTTTATGTCCTCCGACACTATACTACGGAACCATTACGGCACCAAACAGCGCCGGAACGGAGGTAAAAAATGGAAGAAGGTCCCCGAGGAGCAATCCTCCAGCGTGATAAACAATCCTATGCTATTGTCCCCCGCACACCAGCGGGTATCGTCACCCCGGAACAACTGGAAAGTATCGCCAAGGTAGCCCGGCGATACAATGTTCCGGTGATAAAGATGACATCCGGCCAGCGTATGGTTCTGGTGGGCATCAAAAAAGATGACGTGGAGAAAATGTGGACCGAACTGGGCATGACCGTCGGCGAAGCGACAGCACCCTGTGTGCATTATGTGCAGGCATGCCCCGGCACCGTAGTCTGCAAGTATGGTCTGCAGGATTCACTTGCTCTCGGCCTTGAACTTGAGGAGCTGTATCAGGACATGCATCTGCCGGCAAAGCTGAAGATGGGCGTCTCCGGCTGCCCCCGGTGTTGCGGTGAGAGTTACCTGAGAGATATCGGTGTGCTGGGCACGAGGAAGGGATGGACCGTCATTTTCGGCGGCAATTCCGGCGGTCGGCCACGCATCGGGGATGTAATTGCAAAAGACCTCTCCACAAATGAGGTCAAAGACCTGGCAAAACGCCTCATTGTATATTATCAGGGTACCGCAAATCCGGGTGAGAGAACCGCACGCTTTGTTGAACGGGTCGGCATGGACACCATCAAAAGCGAACTGCTCTCGACAATACCCTACATCCCGCTTGTTGATCTCAATTTGAGATAAGCAATAATTCTTTATTATCATCCATTTTTCACCAAAAAAGAAAGATGGATTCTTTAATTTCTTATGCGCCAAACAGTCAGAATGGCCCGTGTTCGATACATATGAGATATGCCGTCCCATTAGCCATAACCGACAAAATCTCTGAAACCTACTATATTGCGATCGCAAAACACTTCCTTTGAGGAGGCAAATTGCGTGCCCCCCATTTCTCTATAATGCACCACCCAAACCTTTCTGAGAGGTATCAGATACCCCCGTGATATATCACCGGTTATTTCTTGAATGAGAAAAAACGGTATTATTACCACCAAACCATTTATGAATGAAAACCGGGAATAGAAAGACACAGAGGGGATTTCCACGCAGAAACCAGATATACACCGAACAGCAGATTCTGTCCGGCCAAAAGGCCGCATGCGCCAGAGGCTCATGCTCATCATATTGATTATCATGGCCTCTGCTGTGTTCAGTTGCGGATGCATAAACGACACAACACCCGTTGCGCCTCCATCCAAAGAAATGAACAACAAAGAATCCATCCCTGTCGCAGTCACCATCCCACCATACCGGGAGTTTGCCCAAGCTATCGGGGGTGACCGGGTAACGGTCATGGTGATGGTGCCTTTCGGCGCAAGCCCCCACACGTATGAACCCACACCCCGGCAGCTGAAAGCACTCTCAGAGACACCACTCTATCTTGCAGTGGGCACCGGCATCGAATTTGAGGATGCCTGGATGAAGAAGCTTACTCTGGTAAACCCTGGCATGAATATTGTGGACACATCGAAAGGCATCACCCTTTTGCACACGGACACCGGCAGCACCTCGATCACGGATGATACTATCCACTGTGACCCCCATGCCTGGCTAACGCCTTCAAACGCCCGGGTCATCGCACGGAATATTGCGGATGCCTATAGCACAAAATCACCGGAGGATGCCGCATATTTTGAGGCACGGTGTGCCGCATATGACGCAGAACTCAAACGCCTCGATGAGGAGATCACAGAAATATTCGCCAATACAAGAGGGAAAACCGTGCTTGTCTATCATCCGGCATGGGGATATTACGCCGACCGCTACGGACTTACCATGATAGCGGTTGAAGCAGACGGAAAAGAGCCTTCGCCGGCCACGCTCCAGACAATCATCACCACCGCGGAAAAGAAGGGTATCCCGGTCATATTTGCCTCCCTGGAATCTCCAACCCGCAATGCACAGGCCATTGCAGACGAGATCGGTGGGAGTGTCGTCTATATCAGCCCCCTTGCAGACAACTACACTGAAAACCTGATGCAGGTCACCGAAGCCTTTCGGACATGGGCGGTATGAGCATGAAACAGGCAGTAATCGAAGTTGATCACCTAAATCTCAGCCAGAACGGCCATTTTGTGCTGGAGGAGATCAACCTGACCATACGAGAACATGAATTCCACGCCATTATCGGCCCCAACGGCGGGGGAAAGACCACACTCCTGAAAGTGATCCTTGGTCTCATCCGCCCGGATTCCGGCACAGTCCGGGTGATGGGCGCCACCTCCCATGAGATGCGGGCCCATCTCGGGTATGTGCCCCAGTTCCGGACCTTTGACTTTCAGTTCCCGATATCGGTGCAGGACATGGTCGTATCCGGGCGGCTTGGCCGTTTGAAAGGCCCCTTCCGTCGGTTCACCCGTGAAGACACCGACGCAGCAGATGAGGCCATGGAAACAATGCAGATAACCCATCTGAAAAACCGCCCCATCCATGACATCTCCGGCGGTGAACGCCAGCGGGCGATCATTGCCCGTGCCCTTGCCGGAAAACCATCCGTTCTGCTCCTCGACGAGCCAAC
>CAZBYH010000078.1:0-7976 GCA_964496155.1 uncultured Methanoculleus sp. | reverse complement strand
GCACAGGATGAAGCACAGGAAATCCGGGACGAAAAAGAAATATTTGCACGGATAGAAGAACGGCGTCATTCAGAGGAGGGATTTGGAAGATTCATACACCATCCGATTGAGGTGCTCACAGAAAAACCGGAAAACATTCTCATCGTCACGATACCCATAGCCATTATTATTTTTGTTATCGGACTTGTCATACAGGTGAGTAATTATGGAGTGTATCTTGCACTGACAACAACAGGTATTGATGATTATTTCCTTTTTGCAGTCCTGGTTGCAACGATTCCTCTTGCATATCTGGATTTAAAATACTCAATGAGAATGAGAAATCTCAACATATCACTGCCAAATTTCTTCCGTGACGTCGCAGGGATGAATGAAAGCGGGATGACCCTGCCAAATGCGATTCACGTTGTTTCAGAGGGTGAATATGGACACCTGACTCCACATATCAAAAAACTTGACGCAGAGATGTCATGGAACATTCCCTTTGTCGATGCAATCTATCAGTTTGGAGAACGAATCGGTACACCACTCGCACAGAGGTCCGTTGATCTCATCGCAAAGGCGAGTCGTGCTGGTGGTGATGTGAGTGAAGTCCTGCTTGCAGCGGCAAATGACAGTTTCGAATTTATCAATCTCGAAACTGAGCGACACAATAACATGATGATCTATGTTATTATCGTGCTCATTTCGTATCTGGTATTCCTCTTTGTGATTGCGGTGATGACAGGGACGTTCCTGACAACAATGGCAGAGGCGGGAGCAGCTTCATCAGGGAGCGGCGCAACATTTGGGTCGGCCATTGATATGGAATTTTATCGCAGGCTTTTCCTGCATGCATCAGTAATTCAGGGATTCTTCTCGGGTCTTGTCGCAGGACAGATGGGCGAAGGCCGTGCAATTGCAGGGCTAAAGTATTCTGCTATCATGGTTATCATTGGATGGGTTGCATTCAGATTATTTATCTGAAAAAAAACATCTTTTAAAAAAAAACGTACAATAAAAAAGATTAGCTGATATTATCTAGCTTATACCCTTTATCAAGAAGGAGTTTCTTCACCCGTTCGCGATGATTCCCCTGTAGCTCGATTGAATTGCCTTTTACCGTACCGCCGCAGGCAAGTTTGCCTTTGAGATACTTCTGCAATTCATCCAGATCAATGTCATATGGATCAAGGCCATCGATCACGGTGACCTCTTTGCCATACCGGCGCCTGTTTATCTTAACATTAATCTGCTGCTGTTCTTTGGCTACTTCCTCACAGATACAGAGCTCTTTGGGCAGTCCGCATTTTGGACATATACCTCCAGTCATTACCATGTACCTTCATGCTTGGCTTATTTATTTGTTGGCATGAATTACGGAATCGGGGTTTATTAATGTTGGAAAGGAATCAAACACGGACGGATTTTCAATTCATAATGTCTGAAATGAAACAAAAAAATTTACCCTACAGAAGAGGAATACTGTATCGTATATGTCCCTGATGATTCTCGGAACTGCTTCCCACGTTGGGAAAAGTATTACAACTACTGCACTATGCCGGATCCTCTCAAACTGCGGATACAAGGTTGCACCATTCAAATCTCAGAATATGAGTCTGAACTCATATGTAACCCCATCCGGCGATGAGATTGGTATTGCTCAGGCAGTGCAGGCTCTGGCAGCACGGGTCGTGCCAACTGCAGAGATGAACCCGATACTCCTGAAACCAAAAGGGGATGGTGAATCACAGATCGTGCTTTTGGGAAAGCCGTTTCGTGACGTCCAGATTCGGGACTATTATACCCAGACCAGCTATCTCCTAACCATTGCACTTCAGGCATTCTGGACGATACAGGACGCCCATGAAATGATTGTGATTGAAGGTGCAGGGGGTGCTGCTGAATGCAACCTCTACGACCGGGATATTGCAAACATTCTCCTCGCACAGAAACTCAGTCTTCCCATTATTCTCGTCGCAGATATTGAGCGGGGTGGCGTCTTTGCGCAGGTGCTGGGAACACTGATGCTTCTGCCGGATGATGTTCGCCAAAACGTAAAAGGGATTATTATCAACAAATTCCGTGGTGACTACCGGCTATTTGAGGATGGTAAAAAAATTCTGGAAGAGAAATCCGGCATTCCTGTTCTCGGCGTAATCCCTTATTTTGATATCCCCCTGCCCAGTGAGGATTCACTTTCAATTAACGATAAAATTATCCGAAAAACGGGGATCAGAATTGCAGTTATTCATCTGCCAAAAATAGCTAATTTCACCGATTTTGAACTCCTGGAGCAGCATGCCCGCGTTGAATATGTCAAGCCCGGAACACCTCTCTTAGCATTTGACGGTATCATCATACCCGGCACAAAAAACACCATCGCCGACTTGCAGTATCTGTATGATTCAGAGGGTGCAGAACAGATCTGCGTTGCACGTGATGCAGGTATCCCCATCATTGGGATATGCGGCGGGTATCAGATGCTCGGTGAGAGGGTCATCGATTTGGGCCATGAATCAGCTGAAGGGACATACCCGGGTCTTGGACTCCTGAATATCACGACGACATTCTCAGGGTATGAAAAAACTGCCGTGCAGGTCACCCGCACTCCACTGAACCATTCCCCTATCCTTCAAAGAATGGGTACGGTCAGCGGATATGAAATACATACAGGAGACACATCCGTCGGGCACTGCAAAAGAGCATTTGAAAAGGAAGGTGCTGTTTCTGATGACGGTCAGGTATTTGGAACGTACATGCATGGTCTCTTCCTGAACGTAACTGCGGTACACGCTCTTCTGTCATACCTTTCAGAGAAAAAAGGGACAGAATACATTCCTGATGAGTCTGCCCGAACCCTCTATGACGACACCATGTATGATGCCGTTGCACAGCAGTATGAGAACTCACTTGACATACCGACACTTATCGCCATTGCAACAGGGGGAGTGCCGGATACAAAGAGCAGGCCATCAACTGATAATGTTCATAATACTTGAAAACCCCTCACCCGACATATTATCGCAGCATACCGCAGATACACGGCTGAGATCAACCTTTGTTGTTGCCCGCGTGGCGAGACAGAATGCCCGTGCCGGCGAAGGCACCCATCTACCGCCCTGCCTGAACTGTTTTGAATGGACGCAGAACCTGCACCGGATGATCTCCTCCTTTTTTTCCGGGAGGCACTGAACCATACCGCCGGTAATAGGTAATACGCGATGTGGTGTATCAGTCATACCAGACTGCCCGGTAACCGTTCTGTTCGAGAATGGATGAAGCATGTTCCTCCCAGTTCTCATCCGGAAGAACGGCAATGGTGTTTTTCCACCATTCTGAAAAACCTTCATCATCAGAAATGACAGAACATTGCCCGTTAACCCGTGCAATTGGTTTTCCTGCTGCATCGAAGACCCTCATTTTGCAACATACGAAATCTTTGCAGAACTGTGGAGCTGAATCAAATATCATACATAGATACAACCCATTCTCCTCGATTAGAAAGGGGCACCGCCCTTCCGTAACCGATCGTGCCTCAGCAAAATCAAAATCATCGCGGTATTTGCGGGGTATCGTTGCATACACGGTTTCATTACTAAGTTCATGCCTGACAACAACCTGATTCATCCCCATCTGACCTATAAGCTGGATATATTTACCCATTCCAAAACAGCACTTCCCGCACATCGTGCAGGAAAATTCCTCATGCTCCATATCTGGTGAATGGAAAGAGTCCTATGTTATTCTATCGGTTTTGTCATACCTGAAATGCACCATACCGGCAGGATTTAACCCAAAGTCCGACAATATGTGGTGTATGAAGGTATGCATCATGTGCGGCGGGGAGGGTACACGTCTGCGGCCGCTGACCTTTGAACGGCCAAAACCCTGCATTCCCATTGTCAATACCCCTTCGATCATACATCTCGTAAATCATCTGGCAAATCTTGGGTTTACGGACATTGTCATCACACTCGGCTACAAAGGCGATGATATTCAAAATATCCTTGGTGACGGTTCCCTCTTCGGTGCTGAAATAACGTATGTCCGTGATCCGGTCAAACTGGGCACAGCAGGGAGTGTAAAAAATGCTGAAGAATATCTGAACGATTCAGCATTTCTGGTGGTTGGCGGAGATCATATCACCAACATCAATCTCCTCCAGTTTTACCGGGAACACCTCCGCGGTGACGCAATCGTCTCAATCGGTCTCATCTCTATTGATGAACCTTCAGAATACGGGATTGCAGAAATAGATGTGAATTATAAGATTATGCGGTTTACCGAAAAACCATCACCGGGTCAGATCTTTTCCAATCTCGCGAGTACCGGAATGTATGTATGCAATCCGGAAATCTTTGAATACATCCCGGAAAATACCAAATTCGACTTTGCCAAGGATCTCTTCCCTGTCCTGATGGAACGGCCGGACACACACATTTCAGGCTGGCTTGCGCGGGGTAACTGGTCTGATGTCGGAAGCCCACGCTCCCTGCGTGAAGCAGAACACTGGAAATTGCAGGAGATGCCATATACCAATATATCCGGTGACATCACGATCAAGGGAGCAACCATTCATGGACCGGTTCATTTCGGCGATGGTGTCGTTATTGGTGAGAATGCAAAAATTATTGGCCCGGTATCCATCGGTTCCGGCACGGTTATCGGAAACAGGGTAATAATCGGACCATACACATCACTGGGAAACGGCTGTGTCATCCGTGAGGGAGTGAAAATATTCTCATCGTCAATTTACAACAATGTCCACATTGGAGCAGACACCACCATCAGCGGGAGCATTATTGATAATGAAGCGGCAATACGGGAACGATGCAATATTGAAAATGACACCGTAATCGGCCCCCGTTCAGTCATAAAACAGGGCAGCGTACTCCATTCAAAAACAAGAATCTGGCCGGAAGCAGTCATTCCGGAACAGAGTATTGTCACCGAGGATTATCTGAATCAGGATTATGAAACTCACTGTTCAGGATCTTAATTCTACCTGAGCAGACGATGTGTCAGGGCAACAAGGGGATGCCGGGCATAATCCATGATCTTGATGTCATCGAGGGTTGAAAGTTTCATCTCGCGTGCGGTCCGTTCAAGGCCGAGTTCAATATCCTCATCAATTTCAATAATATAGGCCTCAAGTTCTTTTATTCCAAGACGGTGCGCTGCAACAGCGCGGTGATGACCGTCTACCAGTATTAGCCTTCCCGGCCGCCTGACAACGATGAGGGGTTCGGCGAGTCCTTTTTTAATTTCATACATTCTTCCTTCGAGTTCATCCTGATAGATTTTTGATTGCGTGGGAAGAAGATTCGCAATTATGACTCTTTCCCTAACCAGTGCAGGTTCAATATCATGCAGTTGTCGAAGGGTATCAATAAATTTAAACACCTTATCCGGGGACACATGTTCAATCTGAGAGCGAATGACATCAGCATTTGATATAATGCCAATGAGATTGGCGTCATCATCGACCACCGGGAGCTTCTGGATACCTGACCTGAATATCACGCGGGCAGCATCATTGATATCCATGTCAGGAGCTGCCACAATCAGGTGACGTGACATGATCTTCTCAATCGGCGTATGCGGATACACAAAGAGGAGATCGCGGGCAGAGACGTAACCAACCACTTTCCGATCGTCAATTACCGGAAATCCATCGTGATTCGTATCGCGAATTGCATTAATAACGTCTTTTGCAGTCCCTCGTGCATCAATGGAGACAACATCATATGTCATATAGTCGCGGACCTTCTTTTTGTCCATTATTCTCACTATTACGTCCGGTAAGCCATAATGATTCGGAAGTGGCCCAGGCATACAAGAAAAAATCAGGCAATGGGAATGACAATTCCGGACTCGGGAATTGCCTTCCTGAGGCGGACTTCCAATACTCCATTGCGGAAAGATGCACTGGCCTCTTCATCAATAACTTCTGCCGGAAGGGTGACAATACGGTGCATGTTTCCAAAAAGGCGCTCACGTGTATAATAATCATATCCTTCATGGTCTGTGTCACCCGAAACAGATATTTTTAGATTCAGAGGATTTATCAGATGAATGAAAACATCATTTTTATCAACTCCGGGGAGATCCGCGACGACGAACACCTCGTCCATCTCTTCGCGTACATCAACCCTGAATTCCCTTCGTAATGCCGGCCTGACCATTGAAGAAAGGGATGCTCCGGCAGCCACCGTATTCTGCACACGTGACTCCCATTCTGCCATCAATCCATCAAGTTCGTTCCAGAGTAGAGCGAACGGGTATCTTCTTTGATTCATAATTGTCTATCTCCTTTTGATGAAGATTCCTCCTGACCCCGGACCAACAGATACTGATACCGGCAGTATATGAGATAAATCTATCCGGCATAAAACCCAGAATGACATTAAAAATCCCTACACCAATATACATGTTTAATAGTGGAAAGAGTTGAAATAATACTAATGGCAAAAGAGAAGAGCGCAACGAAAAAAAAGGACTGGACAAAACCCCTCACGCAGGCTTTTATTGTCTTCATTCTGATATCCTGTGTGGTCGGGTTTTCCCTCACCATGGGTTTTTTCACGATATTTAAAACAGCAAAGGATGGATCAGGTATTCTTGTCAGTTACACCATCCGCGATGACACGGGGATACCTGTCCTTTCCTCTGACCAGACGCTAATTGAAAAAGAAGGCGTGATAGCGGGTGTCTCACAACCTCTGCAGATGGTCATCGGTTCAAATTATTCAGACTTCATTGTACCGATTGATGTGTATATGTACCCTGCCGGTGTTACCTCCTATGCGTTCTTTGAACCCGAACTGATGGCTATTGCTGATGGTGCTATAGGAATGCGCGAAAAAGGTTCAAAAACCGTTTCATTCCCATTCGGAAAGACCATGGTACGGGAGATGACAGCAGATCAGTACACCCTCATCGGCGGGAACTATTCACAATCAGCAATTGGTATGTGGATTCCTCTTGGATTTGCACCTCAGCCTGAAGTTGTCCTCGGTAATGAAACAGCACCTGAAACCGTTGCCACCAGAATGGCAAAGATCGTCGGAAAGGGTAACGACACACTGACCGTTCAGTATGGATATGCCTCTGCGGATATCAATATCCTCCAGATTATCTGAAACGAACATTTCATATATTAATTCCCCCATTTTTACCAGTATGTCAGTAAAGATACTGTGTTTCCATCAGGACGGGTGTCCCGGCTGTGCTGAACAAAAGGAGATCAACCTGAAGATTCAAGAAAAACTGGGAGTTACCATCACAGATATTGATGCAATAAAAACAGAAGGGGTCATTCAAAAATACACCCTGAAGGTCACACCTACCATTCTCATTCTTGTTCACGATACTGAGAAAGAACGAATGGAGGGCATAACACCCAGTTCGATTCTTGAAGAAAAAATAAGAAAATATGTCTGGTTATAAGCGGGTACCATACACCCGGCGTATTTTCCGCGCATATGCCTTCCACCCTTCTTTTCTCATCATCGATCCGTTTCGTAATTTGATGTGACTTATGCGAACATTCATGCCATCGATAGTCTCTATACTCCCAATCTGAAAATCACGTTCGCCATCACAGCGAATATAGCAGGGAATCGTGCGCATGCCGTCATGAACGGAGATTTTGGCGACAACACTGTCAATGACACGTGTCCAGAGAGCAGTGATATCTGTTGCCCGTGCACGGGACGGACGACGGAAGCCCGCTTCGATACCACATACCTCAACATTATAAACCTCATCTCCAATTTCAGCAACAAAAAAGTCCCCAATTAAAACTTTATCTGATTCGCTCAGCTCAATTGTTCCAACCAGTGAGCGATCCTCGTCACTGATAATTGCCCGGATAAAGAGCGATTTCGGAGGGGGAGGGGGCGTCACATGGTGTATATGGCTGCATATCTCACACTGAACCAGAAGGTCAGATGACTCCTTCAGGATACGGTGGGTTGTCTCTTCCCCACAAA
>CAZBYH010000077.1:0-8125 GCA_964496155.1 uncultured Methanoculleus sp. | reverse complement strand
CGAGTGCCCAGTTCATCTTTTCAACAGCCGTCGTGGTGGTGCTGATAGGCGTCCTCTCACTACCGGCAAACCCCGCAAACCTCATTGTTCTGCTCTCTATCGGGGCTGTCGGGAGTGAACACTGGCTGGTTCTTGCGGTAATGGCCGCCGTCCTTGCTCTTTGCATGGTTGCACTCAACCGGTATACGCATCTGGTGGAGAAGACTGCCCTGCAGTGAACCGCCCAGCAATAGTTTTACAACTCATTTTCTGAAATAGGGGGGATCTGGTAGAGATGAAACGATTCACCCTCCGTCCCTCATGACCATCGCTACTCTCGAAATTATCGGGAAAGGATTTCTCAGGGGAATAAACGGATAATGGTAATATAAATATTCCATACCCGATACGCACCCGTGAAACCTGTCTTTTCCCACACCATATTGAGGGATGTTTATTAGGAGAATACTGCTACAACCACGCTAAAAACAGCAGATTATTTATATCCAAAAAAATAATCAATCCACTGATCATCATGATTCGAAAAATTATTCTGCTTTTTGTAAGCATGCTGTTATTTATTGCCGTTGCAACCTCTCCTGCACTGGCAGCCCCCATAGGCGGTAACCAGGGGTGGTATGACATCTACACCAATGTGGATGGCTGTTCCATCTACTTTGACGGGGCATACCAAGGAACAACAACAGGTGGCATACTGAGTGTCGGAGTGTATTCCACCGCTAAACCATTTAACACCGTGACCGCTTCAAAGTCCGGGTTTACATCTGCATCCCAGTCTCTGCCCACAACCCCGGGATCAGGCGAACACCGGTCCGTCTACCTGACCTTAAACCCGTTGTCACCCACTACCGGAAATCTCAAAGTTGGATCCAGCCCGTCCGGTGCAGCAGTCTATGTGAACAATGTCTACTACGGTACAACACCCCACACAGTCACAAACCTCCCTGCCGGAAACAATGACCTGAGACTTACCTACTCCGGATATAATGACTACCGGGACACCGTCAGGATCGTTTCCGGACAGACCATCAGCACCTATGCTACCCTACAGTCACAAGCGACCTATGGCACGCTCACGATCTCCAGCAGCCCGTCCAATGCAAACATCTACCTGGACGGTGTATACAAGGGCACTACACCCCGGACCATCGGGGGTCTCTCCCAGGGTGCACACACTCTTGAGATAACCGAACCCGGATACCATGAATGGTCAAACACCGTACAGATCCATTCAAACCAGGTGACCTATGTCACAGCGAACCTTGCCACAGACCCACAGACCACTACCGGATCTATCTCTGTGACATCAAACCCGTCATACGCCGCTGTCTACATTGACGGCGTTTATTACGGCACCACCGATCCCAGCCATGCCCGCATAGCAAATGATATTGCAGCAGGCAGCCACAGCGTGAAAGTCACTCTCGCAGGATACGCAGACTCAGTCTCAACCGTAACCGTCAACTCCGGTCAGACATCAACCGTGAGCGCAAACCTTGCGGGCGGTTCTTCAGGTAAGGGAACAATCGATGTCTCGTCATCACCAACCGGCGCCACAGTTCTCCTTAACAATGTGAACAAGGGCATCACCCCGGTGACCCTCAGTGACCAGCTTCCTGGCAGTTACACGTGCACCCTTCAACTCCCCGGGTACACCACCTGGTCTGAAGTAGTAGAGGTGCACAGCGGCACGACATCCTATGTCTCTGCAAGCCTTTCCCCGTCATCCAGTGCCACCCAGAGCCCGGCACCCTTGATTGCAATTATTGGTGCACTGGGCGCCTGTGCGGTCATCTTTGCTGCACGCAGACAGGAATAGTCCCACCTCTTTTTCCGGCACAGGAATCTGTATTGTTAATATAATTCAGCGAACAAGAATAGGGTAATGAAGATCTTCGTCATCTCCCCGGGAATGTACACCTATGGTGCAATGGTCATTGCAGGCATCGTCCGGGATGCGGGGTATGAAGTGACACTCACCCGCACACTGGAGGCTCCTCCAGGAGAGACGGTGTTTCTGAGCCTGTATTCTACACAGAATCTGATGGACAGTGCACTCAAATCATTTGTTTCCACATACCGGCATGCCGGTGGCCGGGTATATATCGGTGGACCGGTTTCGGCGGTGCCAAAGATGGTGCTTGGCGAACTGGCTCCGGACGCAGTCATCTGCGGCGAGGGAGAAGCAGGGGCACTGGCCCTCCTCCGGAACGGCATCTCTGCAGAAGTGCCGGGGATTGCATTCCTCGGCCCGAACGGCATCGTCTTTACCGGGCCGTCACCTCCCTGCTCCGTATCCCGCCCGTTGCCGTTCATCCCGTCCGATATCGGCTTGCAGGATGTCCGGGGTGCATCGGCCTATATCGAGACACAGAGGGGGTGTATCGGGGCCTGCACCTTTTGTCAGGTGCCCCGGTTCTTCGGGCGCAAGATTCGGTCACGTCCGCTGGATGAGATTCTCGATGAAGTGCAGGCATTCAAAGATGCCGGTGCACGACGACTTTCGGTCTCCGGCGGGACGGGATCGCTCTACGGCTACACCGACGGGAAACTCAACGACGATGCGTTTGCAGAACTCCTGAAGGGGATGGCTGAGATTATGGGCCCAAAGAATGTCTCCTCCCCGGACATCCGTGTGGACTGCATCTCAGATACCGTTCTTGACGCCATCCGTGACTATACCATCGGATGGGTCTTTTTTGGTCTGGAATCCGGCAGCGACCGGGTGCTGCGTCTGATGGGCAAGGGCGCAACAGCCACGCAGGCAGGTGAGGCGATTAAAGCCTGCCGGGCTCACGGCCTGCATGTCGCAGGGAGTTTTATTGTTGGATACCCCACTGAGACGGTTGCGGAATATGAAGAAACAAAAGACTTCATCGCAGAATATGCCCTTGACGATGCCTTCATCTCGATAGCAGAACCTATTCCCGGCACACCGCTTGCAGACCTCGCCCTGCGGACGCCTGACGCAGAGAATCCCGCCTTTGCCCCGCATACGGGGGAATATAAGTCCCTGCACCTGACAGAGGCAGAGGCACGGTCCTTTGATCTCCGGATGCATGCCGATCTGTTTAAACCGGGCCTGCATGTGGTGACAGATCAGATCTTCAACGCCTATCTGGCAGAGGTTAGAAAAGACGGTGAGACTGTTCGCAGGGCAACGGATTTACTTAGGAAGTATGGCTGAAAGAACACTAAACCAGGCATTTTTTCTATACGTTTTTCCTTTACATTTCATGTCACCGGCACTGCTGCCACAAGGAAATGCGCCGAGTGGCGGGGTATACATTCCCGGGGTTGTTTGTAGAACGGCCATAACTGATATCGGTACTGATACCGGTACTGATACAACGACCAAAGGCGTATCAGAAGATCACCAGGTTTTTCATCTCCATATTTAAATAAACAGATATGGGTCTCCCCCCGGGCATATATGAACAGCTCATCAATATACACATTGCAGAAAAACTGAATAAATTCTCATCCGATTCGTTTGAATGTCAGCGTGAAAATATTCAGAAATATGACACTACAACCCTCATCTCCCTCTACCTCACCCACATATTCCGGAAGGCGTTTGCATCACAGAAGGAATCATCATCCTCTGCGAATGACCAGATCAGAACTGCAAATGCACTCATCGCAACCCTTGCTGAGAGTACGGGTGACTCAGGACTCAACCAGTGCCGGATACATACCGATGGTGAGGTGCTCCTCTCGGTCATTGACAAAACCCTTTCTGACTCATACGGGATTTCTGCCATCCCACGCCCCGACACCTCTCTGGCACTGAGTTCACTCTTCACCGGGTCACACATTGAACCAAGTATGGTCAGTGAGCTCAAAAAAGAGATACAGTCTGCCGACAGGATCGATATACTCGTATCTTTTGTGAAATGGAGTGGCATCCGGCTCATTATAGACGACCTGCGTGAATTCACCAAACACGGAACGCTGCGGGTAATAACCACATCCTATATCGGTGCAACCGACATCAAGGCAGTCGCCTCTCTCTCTTCCCTTGAAAATAGCACGGTCCGGATATCATATGACACAAAACGAACCCGCCTGCATGCAAAGGCCTACTGCTTCCGTCGAAACACCGGTTTTTCAACCGTCTATGTGGGGTCATCAAACCTCTCCGGTGTTGCCGTCACAAGCGGTCTCGAATGGAACGTGAAACTGACCGCACAGGATGCCCCCGATATTCTGCGCAAAGTGGAAGCTACTTTTGAGACCTACTGGAATGATCCCGAATTCCATCTGTACAGGCCGGAAGATGCAGAATATCTAAAGAGGGCACTGGAGAGCGAACGTCACAGAGATGCGGATGCAGGTTTCGTACAGCCCTTCGACATTCGGCCCTACTACTACCAGATAGAGATACTCGACAAACTCCGGGCCGAACGGGAACTGTTCGGGCGGACAAAAAATCTCATCGTCGCTGCCACCGGCACAGGAAAAACCGTCATTGCCGCATTTGATTACAAGGCATATGCCCACAAGACCGGAGGGCACCCTCGTCTTCTCTTTGTCGCCCACCGCGAAGAGATCCTTAAACAGAGTTGTGCCACATTCCGCGGTATTCTGAGGGATCAGAATTTCGGAGAACTCATGGTGGGCGGGCACACCCCAACACAAAAAGACCACCTCTTCATCTCTATCCAGAGTTTTAACAGCAAGGAGCTTTACAAAGAAACATCACCTGATTACTACGACTACATCATCATCGATGAATTTCACCACGCAGCAGCGCCCTCATACACCGAATTACTCTCATTCTACCGACCACAGATCCTCCTTGGCCTCACTGCAACCCCGGAGCGGATGGACGGACAGGACATCCTCTCATACTTCGATGGTCATATTGCAGCAGAGATCCGCCTTCCCGAATCGATTGACCGGAAACTCCTTGCCCCGTTCCATTACTTTGGGGTGGCAGATGGTGTTGATCTCGATCAGACCGGATGGACAAACGGCAGATATGACACCCGTGAACTAAGCCACCTCTATAATGGTAATACCAAACGAGTGGCAACCATTCTTGATGCCGTTGACCGGTATACCACAGACATCAGGGATGTCATCGGCCTTGGATTCTGTGTATCGGTGGATCATGCCGCATTTATGGCTCAGGCATTCACCGACGCAGGCATTCCGTCATCACATCTCCATGCAAAGAGCAGACGCGAGGAGAGAGAGTCTATACAGAACCGCCTCGTGAAGGGTGAGATTTCATTCATATTTGTCGTTGACCTCTACAATGAAGGAGTTGACATCCCGGACGTAAACACCATACTCTTTCTCCGTCCGACCGAGAGCCTGACCGTCTTCATCCAGCAACTGGGACGGGGACTTCGCCTTGCCGAGGGGAAAGAGTGCCTGACTGTCCTCGACTTTGTCGGGCGGCACAGGGCAGAATACCGATTTGCCGAACACCTGGAGGCATTGCTCTACAATTCCTCCATCTCCCTTGAAAACCAGATCACTTCAGGATCATACGCTCTCCCCAAAGGCTGCAATATTCACCTGGAAAGGGTGGCACAAAAGGATATCCTCAAAAACATCAGTGATTCAATTCAAAACAAAAAACGGCTAATTGAAAAGATACGCACATTTGAAGATCGTTCAGGGAGAGAGCTTACGCTCACCGCATTTATAGATTACTTTGCACTCGCGCCCCGTGACGTCTATGAGAAAGGAACCTTTCAGGAGTTGTGCTTCGGCGCAGGAATCCGAAAAAAACCGGATGGAAAAGCGGCAAAAGTGCTTAAAAATGGAATACTTCGCCTTCTTGCATCAAACTCGGAGACATTTCTCTCATATTGTGCATCATTCTTCCAAAAACCAGATACCCGGCATCCTGCTGCACTCACCCAACAGGATGAACACCGGCATGCCATGCTCTATTACACCTTCTATACAAGCCCAATGGATACGACCTATGGTGCACTGTACGAGCCATTTTCGGAATTTTTTACTCACTCATGGATGACAGAAGAGGTGCGTTGCGTGACGGATTACCTCTTGTCACACCTCCAGACGGTGGAAAAACCACTCTCCCTGTCTGTTGAAAATACCCTCTCCATCCATGGGGTGTACACCCGTGACCAGATTTTTGCCGCACTCGGGGAGGCAACACCTGCATGCAGACCATCGAGAGGATTACGAGAGGGGGTTGTTTACCTCAGAGAGAAAAAACTGGATGTCTTCTTTATAACCCTCAATAAGACCGAAGAGCACTATTCCCCTACCACCATGTATGAGGACTACGCCATCAGCGACACGCTCTTTCACTGGCAGTCACAGAGCACCACATCAGAGGACTCGCCCACCGGAAAACGATATATTCACCACCAAAAACAGGGGACACAGGTGCTCCTCTTTGTGCGGGAGCATAAGAAACGGAATAATCAGACACAGCCCTACACCTGCCTCGGGACAGCCACATATGTCAGACACACCGGGAGCCGTCCAATGAGTATTGTCTGGCACCTGGATACCCCCATGCCTCCCCGCATGCTGGAAAAGGCATTGAAGATGGGTGTGTAATCCATCAGTCATTCCAACGTTTCAGGGAACACCTATCATATCAGCTCACCTTTCAATCTCAGCTCGCATCACCTTTCAATCTCAGCTCGCATCACCTTTCAATCTCCCATACACCGTATGAGGGCACTCCATCTCACAAACACCCCTAAATGCTCCACCGCCCCATACCCAAACACACGCTATGGCACCATCATGGTTTCCGTCGCTCTTCCTGCGCAAATCACCCTCACTGAAGCCATCACCGTCTGCCTCATCCTTTTCTACAACACCTGCGGGTGCACCTCCTCATTTCCCTCAGGAACAGACGGAGGGAGATACCAGCCTCCTACCTTTGAGCCGACCCGGAACCCAGCGTCACACCCAACGATTGTCTGTGAACAAACAGATAATCAGACCCGGGACAATGTCCGATTGAGGTCCGCCACGGGATCTCTCCGGCTGCCCGCTGGTCCATGCCCTTCTTCCCAGGCGTATCAGGCGATGAAACCCCTATTTTGATAGATAAAGGGCAGAACACAGGAGAACAAAAAAAGAAGAGAAACAAGATTCTCCTTCACTCTTTCCTGAGCATAGTCACCGCAATCAGGAATCCAACAACTGCCATCGCTGCCACATACGGGAAGACACCGATCCAGCTGCCGGTTGCCGTACGGATAAAACCTGCTAGTTGCGGCCCAACAAGAGCACCGGCACCATAGGCCAGAAAGACCACGCCGTACATCCGCGGGTCAGCGGCTCCGAAGTAGCGAACGGTCGCCGTGGGGGCAATCGCCAGCCATCCGCCAAGAGATCCCCAGAGAATCGCAAACGAGATGATATAGACCGGGACAGAGGGGAAAAGCCACATCGCAAGCGACGCACCACCGATTAAGATAAACGAGATGGCAGCCGTTCTCCCGGGATGCAAACGATCCGTGAGGCTCCCAAATATGGGCCGCCCACCGCCGTTAAAGATGGCGAAGAATGCAACAAGGAGCGTCGCAAGGCCGCCAGTTATCCCTACCACCTCGATTCCCACCGGTTTGGCAATGGATATTGCCGTCAGACCCGCACAGCAGCCGATGAAGTAGCAGATCCACAACCCATAAAACCGGCGTGACCACAGCATTGAACCCAACCCACCGCTGGTGAAACCACGTTCTGTCACTACAGCAGGTGGCACCCGGCACCCAGGCGGGCGCCACCCCTCCGGAGGAAAGCGCAATGGGACTGCACAAAGGAGCAGGATCGCCGCAAAAGCAATGCCAAAGATGCGGAAGGTCATCATCACTCCGGCCGTATCCAGCAGATACCCGGCGACCGTGGCCGTGACGAGGGCCGATATTCCGAACCCGGAGACGGTCACGCCCACCCCAAGACCGCACCGATCGGGAAACCACCGGGAGGCGACCGCGATCGGCGCTCCGTAGGCGATACCCACCCCGACGCCGCCCACGACACCGTACAGGAAATAGAGCATCCATACCGATGGTGCTACTGAGGCCGCAAGCCAGCCCAGACCGGTCAGAAGACCACCGAGTGCCACCGCCGCCCGCGGGCCACGGGTATTGATGAATTTACCTGCAAGCGGCAT
>CAZBYH010000076.1:0-8132 GCA_964496155.1 uncultured Methanoculleus sp. | reverse complement strand
GGTAGAGATCATATGCAAATTTGGTATTAGCTTCGGCAACAGCGTCTGTGCTCTCTGGTGGCTCTGGAGTCACCACCGGGGTTTCGACCGGGGTGACGGCCGGAGTTTCGGTGGGGATTTCGGCAGGATCATCATCTGACGCAATACACCCGGCAAAAAAGGTGCAGGCGAGAACGAGACATGCTACCGCCCCTATCAGGAAGGCCCGTTTCTTCATGGAGAACAATGGCTTTCAGATTTATATAATTCTGATGATAACTACGAATCCATTCGCACCTATCACACAAAAAAAGGCAATGGGGATTCGAGGATGAGGGGTGTTCATCGCTCTCACCCCATATCTCACACACCCACCGGGGAATATCTCACCTGTACTTCATGACGAGGCACGTATCACGCCGTCGGGTCTGCCACCCGCCCCATGAAGAGCAGCATCCCGGTTTCATCATCGGTAATCTGGAAGACAAACGGATGATCCGCACGGAAGACCGGAATCGGATCTTCATTCATCACCGATCCACATTTCATAACAACTGCTGTTGCCGCAGCGGCCTCGGTTCCCTCCTCGTTGACATCCACAAATGCCTTGTGGATGACATCACTGATGAGGAGGTTGCGGGTGCCATCCATGCCGGAGAAATCAGCCTCATCCCCGAATGCGGTCGGCATCCCCATCACTTTCAGGGAATCGGGCAGGGAGTAGGTAGTTTCAAGGGTAAACTTCGGGAATGAGACCTTCACCCGTTTTGGCCCCATTGAACCAATCGCATTTGAAAGTTCTTCGGTGCCAAGGGCAGTCTCTGCGGTGGTGATCTTACCATCTATTGGGAGAAGAACAAGCATGGAGAGTGCCTTCCCGCTTTCATGTTCATACGGCATTCTGAGAATCTGGAGGCCCTTTGTCTCTGTATATGCGTAGATGGCATCCTCATCAGTTCTCTGCATCATATCTGTGGTAACTGATGCCCCACCCTCGCTACGGAACTCTGCTGGTTGAGTCTCGTTTTCATCAAACTGGAGCACCCAAGTTCCTTTGAAGTAGACCGCGTTTGTGATTACTAAACGAGTGAGAGGAGAGATGGCATCTCCGGGAAGGAGGTCTTTGATTAGGTCTTCCGTCTGGCTTTCCACCCACTGATTGATTATCTGGCGGGACTCTTCCGGTGCGTTTACAAAGTCCAGATTCCTGACTTCCGCTGCGTAGGACTGCTCTGCGGTTTCAATATATGCCGAAAGGAACGGATAGGTAATTTCAGCCCAGAGTCCATTTGCTGTGCGGAGCGTGTACGCAGCATCAGGATTGTTCAGTCCGCGGATGAGGCCACGGTAACCTTCCTGCCGGACGACGTCATTTTCCGGGAAATGAAAGACCGAGCGGATTTCATCGGCGGTCGTTCCCTTTGCCCCTTCATAGGTCAGCGCAAGGGCGGTTGAGATGCTGTAAGGTGAGAAAAAGATATTTTTATCCGCATACCGGCGTTCACCGCTGAGCGTATGGTACAAATCGTATGCAAATTTGGTATTAGCTTCGACAACATCTTCTGTGCTCTCGGGTGCCGCCGGCGTCACCACGGGGGTGACGACCGGAGTTTGGGTGGGGGTTACAGGATCATCGTCTGACGCAATGCACCCAGCAAAAAAGGTGCAGGCGAGGACGAGACATGCTACAATCCCCATCTGGAAGGCCCGTTTCTTCATGGAGAACAATGGCTCTCAACGATATATCATCCTAATGGTAACTACGAATCCATTCGCACCTATCATACAAAAAAGGAAATGGGGATTGGGTGGTGAGATCCGACGGTAAGAAGTGCCCACCGTTTCCCACCATATCCCTCATCCACCGCTTGAGGAATATCTTATCTGTGCCTCATGACGAAGCACGTATCATGCAGTTGGATCTGCCACTCGTCCCATGAAGAGTAGCATCCCGGTTTCGTCATCGGTAATCATAAAGATAAACGGGTGGTCTGCCCGGAAGACCGGGACAGGGCTTTCTACTGCCTGCACACGATCCATAATCACCCCGGTCGCAGCGGCAGCCTCAGTCCCTTCTTCACTGACCTCCACAAAGGCTTTGTGAATAACATCAGAGATAAAGAGGTCGCGGGTGCCATCCATGCCAGAGAAATCAGCTTCATCCCCGAATGCGGTCGGCATCCCCATCTTTGTAAAGGTCTCGGGCAGGCGGTATGCTGTCTCCAGCGTGAACTTCGGGAAGAATACCTTTACCTGCGTTGACTCCATCTCCACGATAGCATCCGCGAGTTCTTGTGTGCCAAGGGCGGTTTCTGCCAGAGTGATATCGCCACCCTTTGAAAGAATGACCAGCATAGAGAGTGCCTTTCCGCTTTCATGCTCATACGGCATTCTGAGAATCTGCAGATCATCTGTTTCTGCATACGCATAGTGGGCATCCCTATCGGTTCTCTGCATCATATCAACCGTGGCGGGTACTCCCTGCCCGGTGCAGAACGCAGCAGGCTGGGTCTTGTTTTCATCGAACTGGAGCACCCATGTTCCCTTGAAATAGACGGCATTTGTTATCACAAGAGTCGTAAGGGGATCGATAGCCCGTTCAGGAATGAGATCAGTAATCCGGTCTTCGGTCTGGTCTTCCACCCAGCGGTTAATGACCTGCCGCGACTCTTCAGGTGCAGTGATAAAGTCCATGTTCCTGACCTCCGCTGCGTAGAACTTTTGTGCGGTCTCACTATATGCCGGAAGGAACGAATAGGTTTCTTCTGCCCAGAGTGCATTTGCGGTTTTAAGAGTGTAGGCAGCGTCCGGACGGTTCAGACCAGCGATGAGGCTCTGGTAGCCGTTCTGCCGGACTGTATCATTTTTCGGGAAGTGAAAAACCGAGCTAATTTCATCTGCGGTTGTTCCCTTTGCCCCTTCGTAGGTCAGCGCAAGAGCGGTTGATATGCTATAAGGCGAGAAAAAGATATTTTGGCCTCCATATTGTTCGTCGCTATTGAGCGTATGGTACAGATCATATGCAAAGAGGGTGTTTGCGCTGACAACATCGTCCGCTGCCTCAGGGGAGGGGGGGACATCGGGCGGGCCCGGCGGAGGAACATCCGGGGCGATGCACCCCGCACCAAGCGTGCAGAAAAGGATGCCACAGACAAGCACCCCGATGAGGAAAAGCGGATTCTTCATGCAGGGTATTCTCTCGTAATTTTTATATATAGATGGCGATAACTACGAATTCTTTTGCACCTATCGTAAAAAAGGAGAAGATAATCAGAGAGGGAGACCTAAGAAGGTGAAGACCCCCAGCATCTTGAGCCCCATATAGATCATCACCACAATAAAGGCATATTTTAGCTGTTTTGCCGGGAGGCGGTGTGCCACCCGCACGCCCACCTGCGCCATTAAAATGCTTGGGATGGCAAGAAGAGCCCACTGGAGCAGGTTAACGTACCCAAGTGAATATGCCGGAAGCCCTGCTACACCCCAGCCGTTGATGATATAGGCAATCGTGCCTCCAAAGGCGGTGAAGATCATGAGGGCCGTTGATGTCCCGACAGCGGTGTGCATTTTAAAGTGCAGAGCAAGAACCATCACCGGAATCAACAGGACACCCCCGCCAATGCCGATGATTCCGGAGAGAATACCGATGGGAATACCCCAGATGAGAAACGTGATCACATCATCAACGGGTTTGGCATCCACCGAAAGAGGTTTCGCCGTGAGCATCCGGAGGGCACCAAGCAGGATCACCGCCCCAAAGAGCGTCGTCAGATATTCTCCCGGAATAAGGGTGGCAATATACCCCCCAATAAACGCTCCTGCAAACCCGGCAATTCCCATTGGAATCGCGGCATTCCAGGCAACCGCACTCTTTTTATTGTGCCCGTACGCGCCGGAGAGGGCGGTTGGCAGCACCACCGCAAGGTTGGTCCCGAACGCAATCAGGATGGATGTGCCTGGATCAATGCCCATCGAGGTCAGCACCCAGTACTGCACCGGGACCATGATGAAACAGCCTCCGACACCGAGCATTCCAGCGGCGAGCCCGACCGCAGTACCGGTCAGAACGAGGACGATGATGTGGATCAGTTCAATTGTCATTGTTAGCACACACGGGGTATCATAAATTTGGACAACGGGAATGGTATTTGATTCGGGATACCTATTGTTTTCTCTACTGTTGTTATGCGCAGACAGAAATTAATCATTCTCATCCTCCGTCCGGATATACAGAAATATCAGCACCACCCCAATCACCCTTCATGCGTACCAGCCACGCCCTGCTTCTCCGCCTCTGGCACGACCCGGCCTTCACCATCAACAAAGCCACCGTGGAATACGTTGACCGCGGGGCACCAGATGACCGGTCAACCGTATACGGAGAGGATATCACCAATCTTGACCGGCATTATTTTGAAGTCATCTCAGCAGAGCGAACAAAGCCCATTCCTTATCATCGTATCCGGAAAATTACGTATGCAGGAATTATCATCTGGGAAAAACCGGCCGATCCCGCAGAATAACGACCAGCTGCCCATTGTTCCACCGTCCGGTCTGTCTCTTTCGCTCGTTTTTCCCTCGTTAGTACCCAACCGCATAGTACCACCCGTCCTCTTCGCGAACCTGCACCGGCACCCCAAAATGCCCGCCGATCCGCTCACCGGTAAGGATCTCGGTCTTCGGGCCGTCACCACAGAACCGCCCGTCCTTCATGAGGATCACCCGGGTGGTCTCCGGGATGATATCAGAAAGCCGATGCGTCACCATGATGATACCCGTGCCTGCCCGTGCAATCTTTCTCAGGGTGGCACGGAAGATGTGGAGGGCATACAGGTCAAGACTTGTTGTCGGTTCGTCAAGGATAAGGGTTTTCGGGTCATGGACAAGTGCACGGCCAATGAGAAACCTCCGGGCCTCACCGGAGGAGAGCGTGGTGACCAGCCGGTCAGCGAGGTGGCCTATCTCAAGAAACCGGATGATTTCATTGGTTTTCTGCTCCATTTCAGGCGTTGCTTCATGCCAGTAGAGCCCGATACTAAAGAAAAATCCCGAGAGAATAACATCACGCCCGGTGATATCACGGGTAAACGCATACTGGAGATCATTTGACACAATGCCAAAATGAGACCTGAGACGAGAGACATCCCACACATCACTGCCGCAGACCCGGAATCGCACCCCTTCTTTTTGCAGGGGATAATGCTCCCGCATGATGGTTTGGATAAACGTCGATTTTCCGGCACCATTTGGGCCCAGAATAGCGACATGCTCCCCTTCCTGAATGGTCACCGTGAGAGAATCAAGGAGTTTCTTCTGGTTCTTCATCACGGTCACATCCCGATATTCAATGAGCGGGGGGCGAGAAACATTATTTGAGGCAATATATTGGGCATGCATGGATGATCAGTCTGATCTCTCTTGAAAAACAGCGCATATCAACATTTCCCATACGAAAGCGTCAGGAGCCACATCCACCATTCATACCGTGCAATTCTCCTCGTGGTGCCCAGATATATTTATGTGATGAAAGGGATGGTATTCTATTAATATGAAATCACGCCAGGAAGTCGATCTCGTCGCCATTGCAAAGGATGCAATGGAGAGATTTAATTTTAATCCCGAATTCCCCCGGGCTGTCATCAGAGAAGTCAATGCTATCACAGCGGATTTTCAGGAAGACGAAAAAGACACACGTGACCTCCGCTCCCTCCTCTGGTCGTCAATTGATAATTTTGACTCGATGGATCTCGACCAGATTGAATACCTGGAAGCAGGAAAAGACGGGGAGATTGTGGTGAAGATTGCCATCGCTGACGTCGATGTGTATGTTCCAAAAAATTCGGAAACAGACCGATACGCCGCATATAACACCACATCGGTCTATACCGGCGTCATCACGTTTCCCATGCTTCCCGACCGGCTTTCTGAGGGAATTTCATCCCTTCTGCCGGGACAGGATTGCAGGGCGATTGTTATTGAGTATACCGTTCTCCCGGACGGAAGCACCCGATGCGGAGAACTCTACCGGGCCATTGTCCGAAACAAAGCCAAACTCATCTACGAAGAGGTGGGGGAATGGCTGGAGGGAACCCGCGACATGCCTCAGTCTGTCGAGGATGTGCCGGAACTCGAAGCACAGATCCGTTTGCAGCATGAAGCAGCACAGCGGCTGAGAGGCTACCGTATGGACAATGGCGCCCTTGACCTCAGAACCATTGAAGCAGAGCCGGTGATGAAGGAAGGCAAGGTCGTTGATCTGGCAATCCAGCGACAGGACCTGGCTCGGCAGGTGATTGAGGAGTTCATGGTCGCTGCAAACGGCACAACGGTTGCCTTTTTGGAACGTGCCGGACTGCCCATGATCGAACGGGTGGTTGTTACCCCGAAGTATTGGGATGAGATTGTTGACACTGCGAGGGAATTAGGCTGGAAACTGCCAAAGCACCCGGATTCAAAAGAACTTTCCCTGTTCCTGAAGAGTGAACTGGAGGCGAGCCCCGAGACATTTCCCGACCTATCACTCACCATCGTCAAACTGATGGGTTCAGGGGAATACCTGGCCCGCGACCCCCGGAGAAAACCAATCGGCCACTTTGGACTCGCGGTCACCGACTATACCCACTCAACCGCACCGAACAGGCGTTACCCCGATCTTATCATCCAGCGGCTGGTTAAATCGGCTCTTGACCGGGACGAATGCCCGTATACCTACGATGAACTCGAGAACGAAGCGGAATGGCTATCAGACCGCGAGAAAGGGGCTAAGAAAATCGAACGGTTCATGCGCAAGGCAGCGGCGGCAGTGCTGATGCAGGATAGAATTGGGGAGACATTCGAAGCTTTTGTCACCGGTGCATCAGATAGAGGCACATATGTCAGGCTTATTTCACCGGCCGTGGAAGGCAAGGTAATGCGGGGCGGAGGAAACCTGAAAGTGGGCCATAAGGTAACCGTGCGTTTGATTCACACCGATCCGTATAACGGATACGTCGATTTTGAATGTCTGGGCACGCGACCAAGTGTGCGAAGGTTCGGATAATCCCTTTTTTCGAAGACAATTGAGGTTTTGATCCCGCTTTGTGTCACCCGGCACCCGGTCTCTGGTCTCTGGCATGCATCCCCTCCTTCACTCATTTATAATAGGGGCGAAACGTCACAGAGACACCAGAGAAAATAAACGAAATAAAACAGTATCACCCGCCATCCGGATATAGCACCGGAATACCGAGTCTCCATACCAGAGAATGCGATACCCCAGAAAAATTCGCTCACTTTTCCCTACAAATATCCGATATCCGTGTATCACCCGATGAGTGAGTAGTTACTCATTTAAACAAAAAGAGAGAATAATTATTGAATTCGCAATAATACACGGAAAAAACAGGGAGGGATTTTTAGTGAGCAGGCATTTATCAGAAGAAAAACGGAAGGCCCTGATGGAGGCAGCAGTTGATCTCTTTTCAACACAGGGGTTCCACGCAACCCCGACACAGCAGATCTCAGACCGTGCCGGGGTTTCAGCGGGGACACTCTTTCGCTATTTCCAGACAAAAGAGGAGCTTGTTGATACGCTTTACACCTCCATTCACCGTGCACTCGCCGATGCAGTGGATGAGGGAATCCGTCCGGGGATACCGGTAGAAGATCAGATCAAAAATGTGAAGCGGCAGGTGCTTCACTGGATGTTTGAAAATCCCAAAAAAACCATATTCTTCGAACAGGTCTCCTCTATTCCGAACATCACAGAGAGGATCAAAGATAAATCGTTGATTCGTTTCTCTGCTCTGGATGAGCTCTACCAGAAGGCAGTCTCCCGGGGAATCCTGAAAGGGATTAACCGGGAAGTTTTTCTGGCTCATTTCTGGTACCCGAACTTTATGCTCATCCACCTGCACTCCTTCGGAAAACTGCACAGTAACATCGAGGAGATCATCGAACAGTCAGTTGCGTCAATGTGGTGCGGAATGGAGCAGAAACAATGACACCGGCACACACTCGAGGGAACCGGCATAATCCCGGACAATATATTTCAAACATACATACAGGAAGTGCATAAAATGGATAAATTACCGGGATACCGAAAAATGCTCCGCACAGGAGACTGGATTAAGTTTTATCCGCTCTTTCCGCTGGCGGGAGCATTCCTCGCAGCA
>CAZBYH010000075.1:0-8208 GCA_964496155.1 uncultured Methanoculleus sp. | reverse complement strand
GCCCGATCCACATATTTTTGACAATCGGAAGCAGGGCCCGCAGAATAATGGCAAAGATGGCCGGCCAGAATCCAATTCCTATGAGTGGCACCACAATAGCGACGACGGCAAACGTTGGAATGGCCTGCACAAGGTTTGCGAAGGTGATGATGATCTTTTCCAGAGTTCTGCTGGAGAGTGCGGCAACGGCGAGGGGAATTCCCACAAGGATGCTTACCGCAAGTGATGCGTACACGAGAATCACCTGCTGGAAAGTGGCCACGAGGACTGCTTCCAGTGCTACCATTCCCCATACCTCATGGTCACCCGTTTTTCAACAATTCCCGCACACCCGTCCAGAATGACTGCAAGAATACCGACCCACAGACCGGTGACGATGATCAAAGATGGAAGGATAAGCATAATTCCGGTCTGCAAGGGTGCCCCTAAACCCCCGGCCCCGATTATGCCCCCCAGCGTGACAATTCCCATGGTAAAGACGATTGCAATCCGGATGCCGCCTGCAATCATGGGGAGTGCCAGTGGAATGCGAATTTTCCAGACAATTTCCCTCTCGGTGAGACCAAGTGCTGTACCGGTGTCAAGAACTTCCTGCCGTACGGATACGAGACCAGTATAGGTATTTCGGGTGATTGGAAGGAGGGAATAAATGATACAGGCGATGATCGTGGGAACTTCACCGATTCCGGCAATGGGAATCAGTAAGACGAGGAGCGCCATGTCCGGAAACGTCTCAAGAGCATTGAGACCATTTAATGCCGGTTCTGCATACGACCGGTGCCGATAGAGCAGAATTCCTATCATGATCCCAAGGGTGACTGCGATGACAAGAGATAGGGAAAACATCCAGAGATGTTCTATCGTTCTCTGTGTCAGGCTGGCCTGTTCCCATACTGCTGCAATATCTCTGATCATCATCTGCTCTCCCTCTCTGTTTTCATGTTAAATGATATGGAAGAGGACACTGTCAGGACTAAGCATTCCTGATATCGTCCCGTCCGTTGTAACAACGAGTGCAAACGTTGCATTTTTCTGTTTCATCTCCTGTAACACCGGCACTACTGCATCCCCGGGTGCAACAGTGATGGGTGCAGTTGCGATATCGCCCAGAATGCCGCCCTCCTTTCTGTTTTTGAGAATTTCCTGCTGTCTGACCGTTCCCCGCAGGTATTTTCCATCCATGATAATTGCTGAGCCGATGGTGTCTGAAAGAATCCGCTCCACTACCTCAGCGACAGGTGTTGTGGCCTTAAAAAAATGCTTCATTGGAATCGGCTCCATAAGATCCTGCACGGTAAAACTCTCGATGTGCCGGTATTTTCGGTTGGCTTCGACGAGGTGTGCAACCATATCCGTTTTTGGATGGAATATGAGTTCCTCCGGTGTCCCAACCTGAATAAGCTCTCCTTCATCCATGATGGCAATACGATCCCCGAGTTTGAATGCCTCGTCAATATCATGAGTAATAAAAAGAATCGTTCGCCCGATCTCATTTTTAATGGTAATAAATTCGTCCTGGAGTTGTTTTCGTAAAATTGGGTCAAGTGCACCGAATGGTTCATCCATTAAAAAAAGGGATGGGTTCATCGCAAGTGCCCGTGCAAGACCCACTCTCTGCTGCTGACCGCCTGAGAGTTCCCTGGGGTAACGTGTTGCAAAGATCTCCGGCGGAAGACTGACCATCTCAAGCAGTTCGGATACCCGTGTATCAATCTGCTCTCGTTTCTACCCTTCCATCTTCGGGATAAGACTGATATTGTCACAGACATTCATATGCGAAAAGAGGCCGATCTGCTGAATTACGTAGCCGATATTTCTTCGGAGGATGACTTCATCGAACTCTTTGATTTTAGTCCCGTTGATGCACACGGATCCTGCATCCGGTTCGATTAATCGGTTAATCATCCTGAGGGTTGTTGTCTTGCCTGATCCGGAACCTCCGATCAGGACGAGGAGTTCCCCTCCAAGAACATCAAGGTTTAGATCAGAGACTGCAACAACGTTATCATAGGTTTTCCTCAGGTGGCGTATCTCAATCCGGTCAATTTTTTTAAACGGGGGTGTGGTTGTCATCGGCACGTCCTCAAAATGACTTATTACGCCGGCAATGATTTCTCTGACGGGTGATGAGTGCTGGAGAAGATCAGTTCGGATAGTTTATCCTGTAGGTTAGTATTAAAATGACTCCCTATGTTTTGTCTGTGTCACCTGGACATTCCGGAGAGTCCCTGTCTTCATGAAACATCAGCTGGACAGAGATAATCATATCCCCATAATGATCTTTTTCCTGAGTTTGATTCATATTCTAAGCATCCCTGTAACATTTTTTAACTGTTATTTGATTTGTATTTTGAACTGTTTATCATGGAATCTGCCGGTACTGCATCACAACGAATATCTCTCTCTTATTTGCTGATGATGAGCCGCACTTCCTGAAGTCACGAGAGAATATCCCGAACGTTTCGGTAACTATGATGTGATTATTGTGCTGAATCCCTTGTTAGCTATTCGGATGTTTGGGTAATAATCATTTAATATCATCATATCAGACAATGAGATACGGGAGACGATTGGCATCGAATTTCTCAAAACATTTCAGATTCAGATGGATGGCCTGCTCTTCAGGGGAATAATCATCGGCAGAGCGGTTTGCCTCTCTTGCGTTATCTTTATATATGGTATTCACGTTATACCCCTTCAGGATAGTAGGTGATGTGAAATGGGATATCGATGGAAAAATAAAATTGACGTGGATGAAGCAATTGTTGTGGTAATGAACTCTCTGGATCAGAGTAAGGATCTACCCGGCTGGTTGGTCCACACCATTCAGCAGTCGATTGGGGATTCGGACCCGGAGTATGTGAAATATTTTTATGAGCAAATCGGGGAGCACGCACCAGCGGCTGTGGAATTCTTTCAAGGCTCCTGTGTGGGAAATTAGGATTTCCTGAGTTTACTCATTTTTCCGTGCCTGTGTCTATAGGATATCGATGTTTCGGTTGTATATCGATGCCTCTCACGGCATACATCAGGGATGTACTGGTATCTGAAATTCATTCGTCCCTCTTTTGGAAAACAATACCTGGCTGATGTCTTGGGGCGAATTGGTTCATTTCCGGGCACATCGATGTTAGCCGAACGTGTGCCGGTATGGTATGTCAACCATTCGGGCATGCATGGATCGCTATATTGGACTTCTTTCAGATTTTTAATTTATATACAATGGATCTGGTGAGCCCATGTATGTCCTGATTGTCGAAGACAGTCGAACTCAGGCAGAATTCCTGAGTGATATGCTGAAACGGCATGGGTATGAGGCAGTGATAGCCAAAGACGGTAAAAGAGCCTATGAACTGGTTCGGTTAAGAAAACCGTCTTTGATTATCAGTGATGTCATTATGCCGGTGATGGACGGGTATGAACTATGTACACTGCTGAAAAAAGATCCCACATTTCGCGAAATCCCGATTATCCTGCTTACTGCCCTTTCTGATAGCAGGGATGTTGCACGGGCTCTTCAGGCAGGAGCAGACAATTTCATCACCAAACCGTATCAGGAGGAGTATCTTATTGGACGGGTGAGGCGGATCCTCTCTGCATCAAAACGGCGTATCGTTGCATAAAATGATGTAAAACCGATTAGCGTTTCTCATGACGGTGAAGAATACTCTCTCCCTGCTGACAATATAAAGACGTTTGACTTTCTTTTGTCGGCGTATGAGGCAGCGATTCAGCAACACAATGAATTTACGCGTGCAAAGGAAAATCTGCGGATTTCAAATGAGAATCTCAATAATCTGAATCAGATCATCAGTATCGGGAATCGTTCTGGCAGCCCGGATGAGACTATTTCTGCCCTGCTGGAAAAGACGGTGAACCTCCTTGGATACCGGATGGGAGGAATATTCACGGTGAGTGAAGACTGGCAGTCTGCGGTGTGCAGGTATGTATATGGGAAAGATGCCGATGATACACGGGTCATGCAGATGTTTGATGCCCTGGATCTCACGAATCCGCTGGTCCAAACGGTTCTCCCTGACGGCAACTCCCTCTATAGATCCCGTTGTCAGGATGAGTCCGGGATGGCAGACTTCATCTTTCAAAATCCTGAGATAACCAATGCCACAATTCTCCCGCTGGTTCATGACATGGAGGTCGTGGGAGCCATTCTCCTTTTGAATGGAGCTAATTCCCTTTTTTTAGATGGAGAGAAGGCATTTCTGGAAACGGTTCGTTCAGAGGTATCCAATGCAGTAGAAAGAGCATTTCTACTCAGTCGGCTCGAAATGGCCAATAATGAGACGAATCTCTATCTCGATATTATGGCGCATGACATCAACAATGCCAATACCGGAGCGTTGGGGTACCTTGAGATCCTCTCTGATTATTTGGAGGGAAAAGAGAAGAAGTATGCTGAGAAATCCCTGTCCCCGGTGAATCAGAGCATTGATATTATCTCGAATGTCTCCACTATCCGGATACTGCATGAAAAAACCAATACCCTGCGTGCGGTTGACCTTGATGCGGTTATCCGGACGGAGATGCTTCGGTACGGCAATGTTACGTTCCACTATGTAGGAACGGATGTTCATGTATTAGCTGATGATCTTCTCGGACAAATTTTTATGAATCTTCTGGGAAATAGTTTCAAATTCACCGCACCTGACTCAGAGATTACCATCAAGGTTGATCAGAAAGGGCCTGTTGTCGCAGTCTGTGTGGCAGATAACGGTCCGGGAATTCCTGATGATATGAAACCCCATATATTTGACCGATTCCGGAAAGGGGCGACCCGGAGTGGAAAGGGATTGGGACTTTTTATTGTCAGAATGTTGGTGGAAGGATATGGTGGCACCATCCGGGTGGATGATCGGGTATCAGGGAAACCTGAGGAGGGTGCCGATGTCTGGTTCACGTTACCGACGGCAGATTGAGAAAAGGACCCCTTTTTCTTTCAGCTAGCATTTTTGGCGGCTTAAATCCTGATACATGAAGTCGGTGGAACCTGTGATTTCCATAAAAAAGGGATATTGGCCTGGAATACTATTTTCTATTTATCTTTGACCGAATCCGGAGGCAGGAATGGCTGAATGTGGAGTTTATATGCGCCATAGCAGGAGTTGCAGACATAGAATTCCTGTGTCCAGCAGGACGGGCAGGCCCATCTGCCGCAGAGTGTGCACTGGCGCAGTCCGGTAAGGGGGAAGGCATCGTTGCAGAGATCACAGTAATACCTGGAGAAGGATGAGAGATCCTTCTGTGGAGGCTCACCCTGCTTGCGCATAGAAGGAATAGCCCCTCTCAACTGTGAGTAAAAGCGACCCTGCTCATTGGCTCGGCTACTTTCCGCTGTACTCTGTTTCCAGAACATTCAGTCGATCCTCCAGACTGGTTAGGGTGTCCGTCATTTCATGCCGGAAATCTTTTAGACCAACCATGCGTGCCTCTTCTTTTATGAGTGCCGGATCATTATGATCACGAAATGTTCGTACCTGATTTGTATCCATCAGGGACCATTCTTTCATCATTTCTTCAAAGTGTTGATCAAGATACTCGTCCACCCGATTTTCCACCGGGCGTTCTATCGACACATTCCAGGATGTTCCTTTGAAATAGTAATAGAGGAGGTACGCGAGGATTGCGAGGAGTGCGACGATGATGATTATCAGGATACCCTCAGCGGTGGTCATTGCTTTGCCTCCCTGACTTTCTGAAGTCTCAGATTAATATCCTCGAGTTTCATGTCGGCTTCCTTAGTAAACCGGGTCATATCCTGTATTTCAATTTCTACACTACGCAGACGATCGGGGTAATTTCCAAAATCCCGCATGGTGCCCAGGTTCCACTCTTCTATAATACCCTTCATCCTGCGGTCAATATAGGCATTCATATAACCGTCAAACCCTGTCGTCATTTCTCCTCCGCTTCACTCAGGGCCCGTTCAAGGACAGAGGCACGCTCTTTCAGCGTGAGCTTCATTTTCTCCAGCGCAGTGATGTCTGTACTGACCGCATCAAGGCGGTGTTCAAGATTATCAAGGGTGGACTGTGTCACAAGCCCCCATTCTGAAATGAGTTGTGGCATGTGTGCATCCAGATACCTTCCCAGCCGTTTATCCATCGAGGGCAGACTTCTGTCAACGAACTCTGGGATTGATGCAAATGACTCGGTAAATGAGGGCTTTTGCTCTTTCCTGTAACCTTCTGTTTCATACATCATACATCACCGGATTTTTCTCTCCTCTTCTTTTATCTTCTCAACCAGATTGTCCAGTTTTGTGTTTTTCACTGAATTTTCCAATAACTGAATTCGCTGGTCAACCGCAGTCTGTTTGGCAAATATTTCGGCTTCCAGTCGGGTATTCTCCTCGTCAAGGGTGTTGATCTCCTCAAGTTTCTCCGGGGTCACCCGGAAAAAGGGCTGCCCCCTGTGGGCAAAATCAAGTTTCATCAACTGAAGCTTCTCTTTCTCCAGTGCTATCTCAGCAAGTCGGGGTGTCACTTTCGAATCGTGCATCTCCTTGATGATGTAATAGAGGACGATGAGGCCGACTAAGATGAGTATGGCCCATAGTAATGATTGAAACCACGCCCACCATTCAAGAGTAAATGACTCTGTGGCCATCTTCTCTTACTCCTCTGGTTTGAGTTCAGGTTCATCTTTTTCTTTGCCCGGCATTATTTTTGCGCCCCCTCCTTTTGCACCTTTCTCGATATTTTCTCCCACATTCTCCGCCCCTTCTTTGACCGCATGGCCCGTCCTGCTTAATTTTCGACTGATAATTTCTGTAATGGGAACTTTCCGCTGCACATGAACGGTGTCACCCTCTGCTGCAGCAAGTTTTGCCACATCTTCCTGGCTGATTCGTATTGCCCCTTCTTCAACCATGGTATCAGCGTAGATTCTGAGAACGACCCGCTTTGGCTTTTCATCATCAGAGAACGTCAGGCTCTTTACCTCAATGGCTTCCCCTTCTTTTACCCCAAGCAAGGGCAATACCGATTCATGGACGCGGGCCCGCCCCCGGCTGGGAAACGCCCGTATCTGAATGCTTAATTCAATCCCTTCCATATGATGACCGATGGTAGGGCAATGATATTTATATCTATGCTGAGTATAGGCGGTACAAATTTGAATAAGTCCTCTTAAAATTGATAATTATTGATTTAACTGGTGAAAATACAGTATTTCTCGTGTCATCATATGTGTGAAGGGTATTATTCTGTTATACCAATCAAATTATTTGAAATCGTTCTCTATTTCACAAATAGGCTAAATTAAGCAGTAATACAGGAATGAATTCGGAAATCATACATCTGCTGTATATTCTGTTCACACGATGCCACAAGATAGATGAGTAATGTTGGATTGTCCGTGTCCCGGGGGGCGAGATGAGTGCATCCATATCCGGATAATTCAGGTTTTTAAAAATGAGGTAATGTGTCCGATCACGCTTCGTATGCAACCAGTGACAGACCCAGTTCTTTTTCAAGGTCTTTGATCTTTTTCAGATCATTTTCCTTCAGAGATGAGTAGGTCGGAACTTCATATGCAAGAAGTGTCACGTTCATCTCTTTTTCAATTGCCTTAACTTTCTTAACTTTCTCATCTGAGAGATTTGCGTATCCCATACATATCATGTGTCTCACCACTCTCAGACTGTCCGCCTGGGATTAAATAGGTATGGGTTATGAGGAGATTTCGGTGAGTGATTTGAATCGGTTTGCTCTATCTCGCGCATCATATGGATGTCCGTGTCGCATGTAACAGCAGGTGGCTGCCTGTATGACTTCCCGAAATCGGTGGTTTCTGCCTTATTTTTATGGTTATTTTTGTGATATGATGTTTTTGGGTGCTTACGCGGCTAGAAAACAGATGCCGCGGGTTGGGGCATACACCATTACAGGAATGGCAGGATGAATGTGCAGAATGTATGCCTGATTCATCTCCCTGATATTCTGCAAAAATGATGGGAATTGTTAATCTAAAGAAATATCAGTCATTTTCATCGTAGTGTGTGGTGCTGAAAGCATACTTGATTCATAGAATATTATAGTGAATAATCAGTTTATGAGAGGTAAAAAAACTCATTCTTTAGCACGACATAATATATCTAATGAGCGCTAACCTAATGCATACTATCTGAGATACAATCCCAGATTGGAGTACTTAAATGGAAAGCAGCAAATTATACGTTGGTAATCTTAC
>CAZBYH010000074.1:5870-8215 GCA_964496155.1 uncultured Methanoculleus sp. | reverse complement strand
GATCCATCAGGATTCACCAGATATCTAAACCATCTGAATCCATTTTAAACAATCGATTAATTCCACCCATTTGTATTCCTCCCATTGTTTCCCATCATCTCCATTTGGCTTGTGATCGAATAGGGGCGTCGAATTACTTTTTCGCCCCCTTCCACGAACTGTACGTGAATCTTTCGATTAATCCGGCTCTCATGTGTTACAGCCCTTGAATCGGGCAGTTCCACAAGAAAAAATCAGTTTTAGTTGTAAGTCTGAAACAGAGTCCGGGTTTCCCAATCTCCATAAGAAGTATTTTCTGTAAGGGTATGGATTTTTATCCAGCTTTACCATGACGGATCTTCTTATTTGGGGGTCATTGCTGTTTCATGTAGGTAAGTTAAACTGCAACTGGTCCTGTCTTAAGTATATCATCGTTATGATATTCTTCATGTTCCGATACCCTCTCTAATTTTAATTAAGATACCTTGTAGCCAGTGCGCTTACGCTTGATAAAGGTTAATTCTGAGCGGATTTAGTAATCAATCCAGATATCAAAGCATTTTTCTTTCGGAACAAACTCTATTAGATCAATGACCCAGGGTTCCTTTATGTTCAAGAATAACTGGAGTTAATCATTCTCAAATGGGGATTTTCTGGCAGGTGCGAATTAGCAAAAGCGGTAAAAATGGTTATATCTACCCACACTGAATAGCGAAGAGCCTGATAAAGGTATAAATACGGAGAACGTGGAATGGTTCTTCTGCAAAGTGGAACTGGAAAAGACAATCGGATCAAACTGACCAACCATCCAGAAAAACATACCAAACAGGACATATGCGGGTCTTGCCCGTGTGCATCAAGTCGGGATATGTCACCCAAACAAAAGGAAACAGGAACTAACATACCCCATGACCGATGAATGGAATTATCAATGTGTTCACACAGAAATAGGAAAGTACGGCAGGTCGGGAAGGAGAGATTACCATGTCATATGCTACACGTTTTGATGAGGGATTGCGTGCCGAAACGATGCAGCCATACCCGCCCCGGGAGGTGTGAACAGCTGGTCAAAATTCTGTTGACCATTCAGGACGGTGCACTCTTTGGCGAAAAAAACTGGCACTCATCTGAAAATAGGAACCGTGGGGCGTGTCTCTTCCGGGGGAAGGGGCGATGCACCAGTGTGAAACAATCCTTGCGTTAGCCCAAAAGTATGGCGGAGTTGTCACCTTGCTTCACAGCGTGTCTTCATCAAAATTCTTCAACAATCTTAAACTCCAATGTTGAATATCAGGAGGGATAGTGCATGGCAGATAGAATCAGTGAAAAAAATAAGATCCCGGGGTATATCAAATGAAACAGTCAGGCATATTTCCATCCATTGTTACCGCTATTAAAAAAAATGACAGATTCAATCAAAACCCGCTGATCATAACATTGGCAATATATTGTTACAGAATGCGCAATACGGCTATCAAATTATCACGTGCCTATAATCCCCCCCCCATTAGTGTGATTGGGACAGATTCTTTTATTCACCCAGGAGCATATATTGCAGACCGGGGAGTAATAATAGGAAACCGTTGCATAATTGAAGATTTTGCAATTATCCTGGAAGACTCTGTTATCGAAGACAACGTAATTATTGAGGGTGGTTCTGTGATTGGATCAGATGGTTTCCAGTTTCCTCGGTTAAACAATGAGTTGATATCTGTTACTCATAGTGGCGGAGTTCATATTCACAATGGGGTACATATCGGACCTCAATGTTGTATTGATAAAGCAACATTTAAAGGATGTACAGAAATTGGTGACCATTCCTCTCTTGGTGGTAATACTCACATTGCTCATGATGTTCTGATTGGGAAAGATAGTCACATTCATTCGGCCATGATCTCCGGACGCACCGTTATTGGAGACAATGTCATTATTGGAAATCGTGCTTCTATCTCAAATGGACTTACCATAGGAAACCATGCATGGATAGCTCCGGAGGCCATTATAACAAAAAATGTTTCTGATGATCACCGGATAGAATCCCGAAAAACAACAATAAAGCATATCAATATCTATTGTACCCGGGGTGATTATCATGAAAAAAATGAGACAATTCTGTTACAGAATACCATATCAGAGATCTCAGATAGTGCAGTCATTCATCCTACCGCACATATTGCTGACATTGGTGTTCGCATTGGGGATGCATGTGTAATTGGGCCACATGCATCTGTTCTGGAGGGGACAATCCTTGGTAAAGGCGTAATAATTGGCCCGGGATCAGTAATTGGAAATGGTTGTTGTCGATTAAATCCTCACAATAATACCATCGCACCATCCTTTCCATCGGGAGGGGTTATTATCCATGA
>CAZBYH010000074.1:0-5770 GCA_964496155.1 uncultured Methanoculleus sp. | reverse complement strand
CTGGGTTCTATCATCACAAAAAATGTTAAAGAAGGGAAGGTTATGATTGGTGACTGCGCAATTGGTCGCAAACAGTTCTTTTCATTTGTAAAGGCCGATCATTGATACCCTGCCTACATAATCTGGCTACCGTCAACTCCAATGACCTGCCCGCTCACATAATTCCCAAGGTCTGAGCTTAAGAAGAGTATCACTTTTGCTACATCATCAGGGGTGCCAAACCTTCCAAGGGGTATACAACTCATTACTTCTTCCCTCATCTCTGCAGGTGTATCTTCTGTCAGATCGGTTTCAATAAAGCCGGGTGCAACAGCATTAACGGTTATTCCAAATCTGCCGAGTTCTTTTGCAGAAGATTTCGTAAATCCAATGACAAATGATTTGGTGGCTGAATACACTGTCTGACCATTATTTCCATACCGGCCAACAATTGATGCAAGATTAATAACTTTTCCGGTTTTTTGTTTCAACATTATTTTCGAAGCCTGCCGGGTACACAGAAACACACCTTTGCAATTTACGTCAACGAGCTGGTCAAATTCTTCTGTTTTTGTCATAAGAAGGAGATTATTCTTCATAATGCCGGCATTATTAACCAGAATATCAATTCCTGCATATTGCTTTTTTATTTCAGAAAACATCCGTTTTACGTCGTCCTCGTTTGAAACATCCCCTTGTACCATGGAGGCACGCAGACCTTTTTTCTGAATCGCTGCAACCACCCCCTCTGCTTCCGTTTGGCCTCTGTTGTAGTTGATAATTACCTGTGCATGGTTTTCTGCAGCCAGTAATGCCGTTGCTCTTCCGATTCCCCGGCTTCCCCCGGTTATAAAAATCACTTTATCTTTAAGCATTTATTTCACCATCCTTTTTTAGTATTACCCATCGCACCAGTCGACTTAATGGCAATATACCATCCCATGGAAGATCGTAGTCGTGGATCTTCCCCGGGTTAACAATCCTGTCAACCCCATAATACGTAGCTTTTCGTGCAAAGCTCCGCCTCTTGACAGAATCAGATATACATACTATCATTGCCTGGATTTTGCGTGTGATAAGAGGAAATATCTGCTCAACACTCTCAACTTCCTTAATAAAGATACATTTCCCGAATATTGGTTCCTCAAGTGCTGATTTATTGTTTATGAGAATTGTCCAGTTCAGATCATCAGACAGGACAATATCAGTTTCATTGTCAAGTAAATAGTACCCCCGAATATTAATGGTATTTGCCGCCATCCACTGAGATTTATCCTGAAATTTGAGACCCTCAGGCAATATTTCAAACTGGGTTTTGAGCATCAATCCAATCTCTTTTATTGAATATCTGCTTTTTTCAAAGAAAAAAACATGCGGGGAGGAACATGCCATCTGATTAAATAAGGCAACATCTACCACCGATTTTTTTAATGCATCTTCAAAGAGATCACTTTCGATAAATTCTCTGTCAAAAACGCCAAATGAATATTTCGGCCCATAAACAATCGTTTCACAATGATCTTTTGTGGGCAATGCCCTAATCGCCTGTATGGCTGCCGAACCACCATATATCAACCTACAGTCTGCGGCCATCGAAAAACGTCTGCTCAAATCCTGTTCTTTTCCACTAAATGATACAACAGAAATAGCGTTTACCATCACGTTTCCTGAGTAGGTCATGCCATCTATGGTGACTTCAATTCTATTCAGCTCCCGAAGAAGTTCAAGTATAATATCCTTATATTTTTCAGGGACTTTTATTATGCTGCCATTTTTGGCTAAAATTGCCTGTACGGCAGAAAAAACTGCCAGAGTGGGCATGTTACCGGCAATCCAGTGACAAACAATGCCACGGGGTTGAGCACACATCTCTAATTTTTGGTCCAGAGCAATAAATTTATCAAGATAATCGAGATTATCATAGTTTAACCGACATAACCTCAATAAGTTCTCTTTTCTTAGCCAAAGAGAGATATAACTTATCCCCTGATATCTGTTGATAGTGTTATTGAGAAGTATTTTTTTCCCTAACACATTCAATAAACCAATAATTGCATCTAGCGGGTATTCGTACAGGTTCAGGCGGTTTTTATCAATAACTGTTACAATATCAGAAAAATCGGTGAAATCCTGACGCTGAAAGTCGCCGTTGAGCAGATGACAATCAATCATTATTTTTGCTCCTTAAAGGTGTCCCCACATCCCCGTTCTTCAGACTTTTCGACTCGTGAAATGAATCTGAAATATCGTCCTTTTCTTCCACATGGACAATCATCATAGCCAACAATGTACCCAAGGTCTTCCGTAAGAATCGCCTGACAATAGTAACTGTCTGAAAGGATACTCATCACTTCTATGAATCCAGGTTCATCAATATTACAAGGTTTCAGGGTCTGAGGATCACGCACAATGACCTGCGAAAAATCGGGAGCATGCTTATTGCCACAGGGACAGTCTACAAATATGATGCCGGTTTGCTCTGCCATTCCATAGAAATCCAGAACATTGGGTGTATCCATTGAGAATAGGTCGGCTATTGATTTTGAGAATTCATCCTTTGACACTTTCTCTGCGGTGAGTTTTTTCCATCCCCCACTATGGAATAATTTAATGTCCCGAAACTTCAGATGGACCTGATTTTTTAGCATCTCTTTGTAGAAGACTGACCAGATAATATAGGTAAAACCGAAGGCGTAGACTTCTGAATCTGAATAATTTGTTATAAGATCCTCTATTACTGGCATATTCAATGCTAATTTCCCATCTTCTTCTTTGAGAAGGTAAAATGTCTTCTTCGCGTAAATGCTGAGTCCTCGGATCCCGGCAGTCCGGGCAGAAAACTCGTTCACCGGAGAATTCATCCCTTCATAGTCAATGACAAGAAATATTTTCCTCTTTGACCCGAGGTAGTTCGATAGTATTGATGTTAGTGCCCTGGTCTGATTCATTGCCGTCTGCTTATTCAACGGCACTCTGCTGGTTTGACCAGACGTTGTCCCACTTGACCTGAGAATCTTTATTATCTGGTCTGGAGGGCATGTTTCCAGATCGAAGTATTTGAACATCTGTACAGGGAGGAACGGTACATCTTCAAGCCGTTTGAGATCCTGTATCACAATATTTTGTCGATCGAAAAAATTTCTGATATGTCTGTTATGCGTAGCTTGTTCGAGTTGTTCCTTCATAATCTCCAAAAGGAACTCTTGTTTTTGTTCGTCTTTTTGTGCATATGGGCCTGCCCGGATGATATGCTCAACAGAGCATTCCACCGGGTGAGGCAAATACGGTTGTTCGACAGTCATTGTTTCTCTTCAATCTGTTTTCTTACCAACTCTTTTAATATATGGTGATCGACTTTATAGGATGAATTCAGGGGGAATTCTTTAACCACCACCATGTGTTTCGGTATTTTATATGATGGCAGGCATTGATTGCATTTTGAGAGAATGGTTCCCTGCAGATTTTTGCGGTCTTTTTCCTTTGACTGTATCACTGCTACCACTGCTTCCCCCATTATGGAATCCGGCATGCCGAAAATAACACATCCTCCAACACCTTCAACAGTACTGATGATATTTTCAATCTCAACAGGAGATATCCGATATCCCGCTGATTTTATGATGTTGCTTGCCCTTCCAACAATATAAATATAGCCTTCATCATCAATTGTTGCAAGATCACCGGTGAAAAGCCTCCCGTTCCGGATCTTATTCCTAGTTTCCTCTGGATCGTTGTAGTAGCCTTTCATGATATTGTCCCCCATGGCAGTAATTTCCCCGGTTTGATGGGGCAATATTGGCATTCCTTCGGGGTCAAGTACTTCAAGTCTGACTCCCGGTATCCCTTTGCCAATGGAACCCATCTTTTCTTTGACGAGGTGCGGAGGGAGATAGGAAAGACGAGCTGTTGCTTCTGTTGCACCGTACATGACACAAAATGAGACATCCGGAAATGCCTCGGTGATCATCGAGATGTATGCATTGGCAAGCTGCCCTCCCGCTTGGGTAAAATATCTAAGATGCGGGAACGATGTTTTGAGAAAAGGGGTTTTATTAATGAGAATCTGGTAGGTGCTCGGGACGCCGGCAAATCCAGTGCAGTGATAGGTGTTGAGGTCAGTAAGAGCTGATCCCAGAAAGATAGAGTTACTAATGCAAATGCTCCCCCCCACCCTCAGATGGGTATGCAGCAGGGACGCACCATAACAGTAGAAAAATGGCAGAACAACATACATTCGGTCATTTTGGGTAAGATCAAGGTATTGAATGATTGATGCTGTATTAGCTATGATGTTCTTATGGGACAGCATCACCCCTTTTTTTGTCCCGGTACTTCCCGAGGTAAAGATGATGACTGCCGGATTATCTTCGGGTATATCCGGCGGATATTCATCTCTGATACGGGGATATGCCTCCACGGTAGCTTCAGTAATGATGCACTCACATTGTTTAAATCTGGACTCATATTTGCCCTGTACAAATACGCAGGGTGACTGGCACTGTTCAAGTACGTCATCTAAGTCCCTGTCAGAGATTCTTGTCTCTACCAAAACCACAATATTTCCACTCAAAATGATTGAGAGGTATGACTGAATGAAAAAAAGATTGTTCTCAGATAGTAACACGATTTTTTTACCGGTTCCAAATCTAGTACGGATGTGACTGGCAAGAGAATGTACGCATACATAAAGATCATGGTGTGAGACTGATTCAGTTGTACCTACCAAAAATTCTGTATCTAAATCCTTACTGTGCTCAAAGAAGTAATCGACAACATTCATGCCTGACCTCTATTATTTGCTTATGTACTCCAACACAATCTCTTTTACCTTGGCAAAATTTACCATTGCGATGATATCATCCATTTCAAACTCAATACCAAATTCATCTTCAAGTTCTGACACCATCTGCAAATGTTTCAGAGAGTCCCAGGCTACACATGAATTGTAGGATGTCGAGTCATCTACGTCTGTTTCAGAAATTCCAATTATTTCACAAAATATTGCTTTGATTTTGTCTATAGATTGATCACTCATCAGTATCATTCTCCCTTATAATTACGAAAGCAATTGCATTTTCTGCCGAATGCGAAAGACTTATTTTCGTTGTTATATTTCTCATCGTATTACATATATATCGTACCATGGGAACACCATAATTATCATTCGTTATTTCAATATCACTATATATAAGATCTCTGATCCCTATACTATACAATGCTTTTATAACAGCCTCTTTTCCAACAAATCTGGCGGCCAGATGAGGATAGGCTTCTTCTTTAGAAAAGCAGTAATCCAGTTCAGTCTCGGTAAATATTTTCGCTAAATACGAGATATCCTTTTCACGTGAGAGACATTTAAATCTTTCAAGGCTTTCAATATCTACACCCACTCCGATAGTTCCCGACGGGATGGTATTATTCATTTTTCTCTCTGTCCCATGCACCAGCAATAAATCTATGGAAACAAAAATTATGTTGATTGATTTCGAATTCATCCTGCAACGCCAATTTCTCCACTAATCAATAGGTAATAATACTTTATCTACCGTTATTATTGGATACATAAGTAATGTTTCAGCGGTTTTTTCCACGACAGTATAATTTTTCATCCTGAATTTGAGTACCAGGTTTTTTAGTCACACATCATACTATTATTGCATATATCGCCGAATATAAACTATGACCAGACCAGAGTAGATGTCTATTGAAAGACACCTAGCATCTGAAGAGATCAGCCTTCTAATTAAATCTTTGGAAAAAGATGCCAAGGTCTTGAAAAGATTATATTTCA
>CAZBYH010000073.1:0-8215 GCA_964496155.1 uncultured Methanoculleus sp. | reverse complement strand
TACACCACATTTATTCTGGCCGAGAAAATGTATATGGACGGCCAGAAAATATACCATGAAGACGAACTCCCTGAGGAAAGTGCGTATTTCAGCATATTATACGCCGGGAAATGAGAAGATGCCAACAATATATATTGTCGGGGCCGGATGCGGCGATCCGGGCCTTATTACCGTGAAGGGGAAAGCGTTGCTGGACCGGGCTGATCTGCTCATCTATGCGGGGTCTCTTGTGAATCCCGAGCTGGTTGATGCATGCCCTGCCACCCAAAAATACGATAGCTGGGGGATGAAGCTTGCAGAGATGACGGACATCATGATCGAAGCGGCGAATGCCGGTAAGACGGTGGTTCGCCTCCATTCCGGAGACCCCGCACTCTACGGTGCGATCATTGAACAGGTGGATATTCTGCACAAAGCAGGTATTGACGTCAAACGTGTGCCGGGCGTATCATCGTTTTTTGGAGCGGCAGCGTCCCTCGGTATCCAGTATACCCTTAAGGGAGTCTCTGAATCGGTCATCATCACCCGTCCTGCGGGAAAGACGCTTGAAGAGGATCAGATTGCAGAATTCTCTGCACTTGGACAGACGATGGTGATATTTCTGGGCACCGAACACCTTGAAAAGATCATGGCAAAATTGCAGTGTCCTCAGGAAACGCCTGTTGCGGTCATTTATCATGCAACGTGGCCTGATGAAATTATCGTCCGCGGAACGGTTGCCGATATCGCAGAAAAGGGGAGAGCCGCTGGTATTGAGAAGACCGCACTCATCATCATTGGTGATGTGGTGAACCCTGAAGGGCCGTCCTACACCCATTCTCACCTCTACGGATGACAGACACTATTGTAATATCCCTGAAAAATACTGCCGAAAGAGCACAGGAGTTAGCTGGGCGGATGGACGCCGATTTTGTTCTGTATTCCGCAGACGCCTTTGGCCGTGCATTTGCAGAGTATGCAACAATCATCGCAGTCATGTCCGCCGGAATTGCGGTCAGGGCTGCTGCACCCCATCTGCACGACAAATGGACTGACCCATGTGTTGTTGTGGTGAGCCCTGACTTCCGGTATGCCATTCCGGTGCTGGGCGGGCATCACGGGGGGAATACCATGGCAAAACGGCTTGAAAAAGAGGGCTTGCACCCGGTGATCACCACTGCAACCGAGACACGGGGACTGCCCTCGGTGGAATCGACTGCAACAGAACGGGGCCTTGAGATCATCAATAAAGACTCGACACGGGCAGTCAATGCAGGAATTCTCCATGGCAACGTCGCCATACACGTGATCACGGCCCCGGCCATTGCCATTGTGCCACCGGGTGTGTCGGTGCTCCTGAAAAGCGGTGCGTATATCGTCGGGATCGGGTGTCGGAAGGGGATTCTAAAAGAAGAGACCCTCCAAGCCCTTGCATCCGCATTCACCGATGCGGGCATCACGCCCGGTGAGGTGCTTGCATACGCGACAGCCAGTATAAAAAGCGACGAAGCCGGGCTTATTCAGGCAATCAGGGAACTGAACGGAACCCTTGTCTGTGTGGATGATGCGTTCATCCGGGCAGAAGATCCGCCGTCACCATCACGGGCCAGTGATAAACTGGGGCTTCCCGGGGTTGCAGAACCCGCGGCCATGGCCCTCTCAAAGAGAAAAGAGATCATTATGAAAAAGCAGATTTATGGAGGTGTGACCGTTGCCATCATCAGATAACAAAGGAAAAAACAAAGGAAAACTCTTCATCGTAGGCATCGGGCCCGGAAGAATAGAACAGCTGACCGAAAACGCAAAAGATGCCATCCGGGGATCGGATATTATCATCGGAAATGATTTTTATCTCAGGCAGATTGAGAGTCTGGTAGAAGGGCAGGAGATCATCCGGAGTTCGATGGGAAAGGAGGTTGAACGGGCCCGGGCATGTGTGGAACTGGCGCATGACAAGATTGTCTGCATGGTCAGCGGTGGCGACCCCGGAGTATATGGGATGGCAAGCATCGTTCTGGAAGTGCTTGAACGGGACAACTCCTGCATTGAATATGAGGTAATTCCGGGGGTAACCGCCGCCACCGCCGCGGCATCCCGTGCCGGTTCGCCGTTGTCCGGTGATTATGTAACCCTCTCGCTCTCAGATCTTCTTACACCGTGGGAAATCATTCTAAAACGGATGAACTTGGCATTCCAGATGGGAGTGCCGGTCGCCATCTACAACCCAAAGAGCAGGGGGAGACCGGATAATCTGGCACAGACATTGTCTATCGCATCGAACTATCTGGATAAAGACACACCCATTGTCGTGGTAAAAAACGCATTCCGGGAAGAACAGGAAGTCCGGTTCTTTACGCTGGAATCGCTCTTTGCCGATGACAGTTTTGTTGATATGCGATCTATTGTGATCATCGGAGGAGAGGAGTCACGCATGGGAACCGTCTGTGGAAAAGAATTAATGCTCACACCGAGGGGTTATGACAGAAAATACGTATATTGATCCGGGTGCAGACACCCGGGAAGGCTATCAGATATCATCGACGAGCAGGAGTCTTGCCCGTCAGGTGGTCGGTAATGCAACACCGGAAGACCGAATTCGCCAGCGCTGTGCCATATCTGTCGGAGATTTTGTGATGGCTGACCTCATGGTCTTCTCTCATAATCCGGTGGAAGCAGGGCTTCGTGCTCTCACGGAACAACGGCCCATTATAACCGATATCCGGATGGTTCAGATGGGCATTCGGAAGAACGAGCATCAGTCAGAGGTGCTCTGTGCACTGGATTTTGGAGACGATATATCGCGGGATACGGGGATTACCCGGTCATCTGCAGGGTTTATCGCATTACGGAGTCGGCTTGAGGATGCCATCATCGTTATCGGGAATGCTCCTTCTGCCCTCTTAACCGTCTGCCGGATGATTGATGAAGGACTGAAGCCTGCTCTTGTCATTGGCACTCCGGTAGGGTTTGTTAATGCCAGGGAATCAAAAGAGGTGCTCAGGACAAAAGATGTTTCGTCAGTCTCAAATGTGGGCACACGCGGTGGCACACCCCCGGCGGTTGCTGCCTTAAACGAGATCATCACGATGTACATTGAACGACAGCGATGAAAAGATGAGGATACACGATCCGGTAACCGGCTTTCTCTATCCCGATGAATGGGTCAGGGCATGCACGGACAGCGATGCCCTTGATCAGGTTAAAACGGGTCGTGCGGTTCTCACCTCAAAAGGAACAATCCTGAGACGGGGGTTTACCACCGGAACAACCGCGGCGGCGGCATGTAAAGCGGCCGTCCTCTCTCTTTGTGAGCCGGTACCGTCTGTTTTCATCACGCTTCCCTGCAACCTCAGATATGAGGTCATGGCAGAAGGACGGGATGGACGGGGTTCTGCGAGGAAATATACCGGGGATTATATGAACGATATCACGGCGGATTTGCTGTTCTGTGCAGAGGCAACGGAAACCGAGTCTGGCATCACTCTTGTGGTGGGAGAAGGCGTTGGCCGGTTTGTCCGAAAGACGCCCCGGTACGGGATCGGTGATGCGGCTATCAGTCCCCCTGCGGTGGCAGCTATTCGAACGGCGATTGAGGAAGCGGTTCGGGATCTACATCTGCAAGGGGTCACGGTCACGCTCACTATTCCGGACGGTGCAGACATCGGTAAACAGACCCTCAACCCCAAAGTTGGGGTTGAAGGGGGGATATCGGTGCTGGGTTCGACAGGGCTTGTTGAACCGTGGGATGACCATTTGTCTGACGACGTATTTGAGAGAATCCGCTCTGTTGAGATGCCGGTGCTGACCACCGGACGAGTTGGTCTGCGGTATGCAAGGATGCACTTTCCCGAACATGAGGTAATTCTGGTGGGCAAATTCATGGAACGGGGTATTGAGGCGGCACAAGGACGAGCAATTCTCTGCGGTCTTCCGGCACTCATTCTGAAGTTTATCAACCCTCACATTCTGGATGGCACGGGATACGGAACGGTTGAAGAACTGACAATGTCACCTCGCTGGAAGGATATTATGAGAGATAATCTTGCAGAGTATACACAAAGACGGCCCGGTGTGAGGGTCGTTATCATTGACCGCGAAGGACGAATACAGGGGGATTCATTGTGAAGGTCGTGGGTGTCGGGTGTGGCCCGGGGATGCTTACCGAAGTAGCCATTACTGCAATCCGGCATGCAGACGTTATCTATGGATCTGAACGGGCGATAGAACGTGCAGAGGCGTTCATTCCAGCAGGTTGTGCGGTTCATGTGATTGCGGACTATAAGGCTCTCCGAAGTTTGCCGGATACGGCGGTTGTTCTTTCAACTGGTGACCCCATGCTTGCGGGACTTGGGTATCTGGAGGGAGAAATCATCTCGGGTATCTCATCCTATCAGTATGCCTGTGCAAAACTGCACATCCCGATGACAAAGACCGTCATCGTAAACGCCCATGCCAAAGATCATGAACAGGCGATTCAGGATATATTGTTTGAAGTCAAAAGAGGGAAGATTGCCTTTGTTATTGCAGACCCTGCGTTTGATGTTGCATCCCTTGCAAAACAGTTGCATGATGAGGAATTGGATTGCAGGATTGCGGTATGTGAACAGTTGGGGCATCTGGATGAGTCGATCCGTATCGGGGATACCTGTGCCCCTCCCCTTCCCCTTTCATCCCTGTTTGTGCTACTCGTCGGCGATTTCTACTTGGTCATATGAGTAATTATCCGCGCTGAAGAGGAAACCCCGCACCAATAAAAACCAATTATTTTGTTTTAACTCCTAATATCAAGATCAGGAAACAAGTTTTATTTAATAATAGTAAAGATTTCTTAATTACAACGAACTTGTAGTGATTATACATGATGGATAAAACGTCAATTATTTCAAAGATTTTTCTGGCATTCCTTGTTGCTGCACTCATTTGTGTGCCGGTAACTGCCCATGAAGCAAGTGTCAGCGGTGTCGCCGCTGAGATTGTGGCCGACTCACAAAAACTCATTGCTCTCTGTACAGAGATACACGACCAGACTGAATTTATCGCTGATGATGAGAGTCTGGACGCGGAACTGTGTGAACTTGCCGAAAGCATTCATCTCTTTTCTCATGAACTCGAGTCTGTTGCAGACGACGTCCTTCTCCATGCTCAAAAGCTCCAGACCCTTGTGAACGCCGATTCCGGCAATAGTGCTGCCGTAGGAAAGGAGATCGATGCGATCAACGAAAACAGCGAGAAATTTATCGCAATGCTTGAAACGAAACACGCTGATATCCACGATCTTGTTTTCAATGCGCCTGAGTCTCATGAAGAGTATGCGGATGCAACCCATGATGCTGCCCATGCGGCAGGCGATGCTGCTAAACATGTCATGACCCAAGCAAAGGAACTGCAGGGCATGCTTGCAAGTGGAGACGCCCCGTCGTCCCCATCACAGAAGCCCGGTGTTACAGCTACTGACATAACGGCTGAATTAGCAGAGATTACGGAACAGTCCGATAAACTCTTTGCCTCCGCTGAATCGATTCTCCTCGATACCAAGGCAATTGTAAAAGATGACAGCGTAGATCAGGATATCCGTGACCTTGCAAAGACCATCCACCTCTTATCCCATGAACTTGAGGATATCGCCAAAACCTTACAGGAAAACTCCGCAGAACTCAAAAGGCTTGCCGCTGACCCGGTTGCAAACAAAAATGCAATGAAAGGCATTATTGTTGCCATGAAGGAGAGCTCAGCAGAATACTCAGCTAAACTCGGAACTCAGCATGAGAACATTCACAAACTGGTTAAAGTAGCTCCTGAGTCCCGCGAGGATAACGCAGATGCAGTTCATGATGCCTGTCATGCAGCAAAGAAAGGTGCTGACAACCTTGTCGGACACCTAGACAGTCTTGACTCAGCACTTGATGCACCGGCATCCGGAAATCCCGGATCATCGATACCTGCGCCAGGATTTGGCGTTCTTGCAGCCACATGCGGTATCTTTGGTGCTGTGGCATATATCGGACGGAAACACTGATTTGGAGTTGTTAGATGCATATATCTGATGGTGTCCTCCCCCTGCCCGTTGTGGTCGGGGGATGGATTATCACTATTATCCTTCTTGCGGTAACCCTGCGATGGGCCGGGAAACAGGGTGATATCGCAAAACAAATACCTAAACTCGCAGTACTGACCAGTGCGTTCTTTGTTGCATCGCTGATTCATATTGACATCCCGCCATCCAGTGCCCACCTGATACTCAACGGGCTTCTGGGGATTATTCTGGGCCCTCTCAGTTACGTCGCGATGTTCATCGGACTGACGTTGCAGGCGCTCCTCTTCCAGCACGGCGGCATTACGGTCATTGGAATTAACACCCTCAACATCGGTATACCGGCATTGGTCTGTTATTTCATCTTTCTGGCAGGCTACCGGCGCAAGATGTCTCTCCCCTTATTGGGTGCACTCTGCTGTGGTCTTGCGGTTTTCCTCACGGTGGTCTGTCTGGTTGCAGTACTCGTGATCTCCGGAGAACAGTTTGTTTCTGTTGCTGCCCTGCTTGCTGTCGCCCACATTCCGATTATGATCGCAGAGGCGGCCGTTGGTGGTGTGGTGATAGGATATATCGCCAAGGTGAAACCGGAATTGCTTCCTGTTCCCCTGAGAGGGCAGGATAAATGATCTGTAAAATACTGATGAAATCCCTATGGAGAAAAAAATGAAATTGATACGCATCACTACACTGGTTGTCCTTACCGTCCTTTTGATAATGCTGTGTATTGCGCCTGTTTCGGCACACAAAGCATTTGTTGGAGCGTTTCTGACAGGAAACGTCGATGACGAGATACAGATTAAGGCGTGGTATGAGGGCGGTATGCCCATGGGCAATGCCGAGACGACCATCTATACGGTCATAGACGGTGAAAAAGAGGTCTATGTCGAAGGAGTTACTGATGATCAGGGCTTCTTTACCTTTGCACCGGAATACAAGGTAACTCAGTATTCCATGAAAGTGGAGCAGACCGGACACCGGGCAAAGATGGAACTTGACCTCGAGGGCGGCGTCTCAAGCGGTTCATCCGATGCAGAACTTCCGCTCTTTGCACGGATCATTGCCGGGTTTGGATACCTGACCGGTCTTGCCGGTGTTGCCATGATCTACACGGCACGCAAGATGAAAAAAGATGCGTGAACACCAATAACGGTCATGACATGGATATCTAATGCGTTACCCTGACATCGACCGGTATGCGGAGATGGACTCGTTCATCCACCGTATCGAACCCCGTACCAAGATTATCTCATTTGGTATCCTGATCGTGTCCGGCGTCTTTGCCGGCACGATATCAGGAGCGCTCTTTTTTTTCATGGTGGGAGCAGTGGTGCTTTTGGCGTCCCGTCTCCCCGTGCGGTTTATTCTGAATCGCATGAAGGTGATCTGCGTCTTTGTCATCCCCATCCTTATCCTGATGCCGTTCACCTACACCGGCACACCGGTTTTTTCGCTGGGGCCATTGGTTGCTTCTGTGGAGGGTATCACGTTTGGTGTGCTCGTCACCATCCGGTCGGTTACGGCGATACTGCTTGTCGTAACCATGCTTGGTACCCAGCGCTTTGATACGACACTCAAGGCGCTCGCCCTCATGCGGGTGCCGAGTATCATCATCCAGATGCTCCTCTTTACCTATCGCTACATCTACGTGATGGTAGACGAATTTCTTAGGATCTGGAGTGCGATGCGTGCAAAGGGCTTCACATTCACGTTTTCCCGATATGGACTGGGCATGATAGGGAACTTAATCGGCATGTTATTGATCAAGAGTTATGAACGGGCGGAACGGGTTTATCAGGCGATGATTGCAAAAGGGTATACAGGAAAACCCATATCATTCGCAACATTCCGGGTCACCGTCACAGACGGTATCTTCTGTTCTGCGGTAATCGCACTCGCTGTTGCCGTTCCTCTTGTTTCTCTGGGGTATCTATGAATAAAGCAATTGAAATAACCAATCTGAATCACCAGTACGCGGACGGCACAGTATCTCTTGAAAACGTATCTTTTGCTATTGATGAGGGTGAGATGGTAGCCGTCATCGGGCAGAACGGTGCGGGGAAGACGACGCTCTTTTTGCATTTGAACGGGTCTATCCGAAGTTTTGATGAGAATGTGCTGGTATTCGGACAGGATATCGGAACCATGCCGATAGAGAAACGGATCTGCAATGTCGGTGTTGTGTTTCAGGATCCGGATGATCAA
>CAZBYH010000072.1:0-8253 GCA_964496155.1 uncultured Methanoculleus sp. | reverse complement strand
TCTGCCTACTATGGTTTCCAGGCCAGATTGGTCGCACAACTCAAAAAATAACCCAAATTCCCATTATTTTAACTCTGTTTCACCTGCTGTTTTGCGATATCGGTAAATATAACATCATTTAACCTGAGATTGTCTACTATGTGTGCCTTTTTCGACCGGTTCAAAAAACCAACACCAAATATTGTTGAAAGTCCCCCTCCGCCGGTTTCGGGACACGGTGCAGGCCTTCAGAAACCTGAATACTTCGCAAAGCCATATTTCATCGTAGCGTCGGTAGAAATGGGCAATAGCACCACCAAATGCATCCTGACCGGTACGGACCTGGAGACCGGACGTTCGTATGTAATTCATAAAACAGTATCAATGAGCCGCGACATCCGCCTGCCCAAACCCGGTGAAGAGATCTTTGGCACGACCCTTGTCGGGACACCGATCACCAAGGAGTCGGTCGCAGAGCTTGTCAGGGATACCCTGCTCAAATGCCATAAAGACGCAGGCCTTTCCATCCAGGATGATCTGGACTTTGTGGTGCGTTCAACCGGTGTGGTGGCCGCGATGGACTCTCCCGATCAGGTTGGTGACTTCGTCAAGGCACTCGCGAACGGATGCCTGATGGCAGGGGTGCCGCCAAAGAAGATGACGCCTCCCATGTCAAAAGATAATCTCCCCAAAAAGTTGCAGCCATTCAGTTATGCCGACAAAGTCACCTTCTGCGGAACGGTGGCAGGGGTTACTCCCCCTATCGGTTCCTCAGGGGTCGAACTCGTTGCAAACGAGATGGAGGGGGAGCTTACGATGGCAGGGCTAAAGGAGGGGGCGAAATGGACCACCGTTGACTTCCGAAATCCCTGCCTCTCGATTGATTTCGGCACCACGCTTGCCGGCAGAATCACGAGTGACGTCGACCCAAAGGCAGAGTACCCCTTTGCGCGGACCATCGGTAACTTCTGTGGTCTTGCAGGAGCGATGCCTGATGCCCTCGTCCGCGGCACAGGGCTCGTACAGGAAGGAAAGGGCACCGCCCTCGACCTCTTCGGTGAACACAGCATTATCGGCGGGTTATCACGGAGAAAAACGGCAACCGTTCTGGAATATGAGGAGCAGGTGCATGAACATATTGACATCCGCATCGTTCCCGCAGACCGCACACACTTCGGCAAAGTGCCCCTCTGCGCTGATATTGCCATGAAATCCGGTATCGCGTTGATTGGATGCGACAGTGGGATAAATTACAGCGGTGAAGGCATCCTTAAGGAAATTGGCGCAGACATATATAGGAATCATGGGAAAGATGTATTGACACAGGTTGTCGACCATGTCTGTGCGCGAATGGCCCTGCGCCTTTTGGATGTCGCCGCCGAAGAGCATCTGATTCCTCCAAATGCCTCCATCGGATTTACCGGCCGGGCAGCGATATCCGGGAGGAAACCAGAGCTCATCATGGAAGGCATCACCGAGCGCGGTTTCTTTGAAAAGCCTGAGGGTCACGTCCTCTTTGTTGATGACGGACTGGCACGCGGCGCGGCACTCATGGGACGCTGTATGCTCTCCCTCGGGAAACCCAAAATGCCCATCGGAGGAGTACGCGGCGGCCCGTGTATCATGGCAAGACGTATGAAAATTGGAAAATAAATGGAGCAAACAGATGACAGACAATAAATTTGACCTTATTATACCCCCGGGTGTTCCCCGCAGTATGATCTATGCAATAAATGAAAACTACGACGTTGAAGTCGTGACGAGAAAACGGCAGCTCCACTTTGCCAATATGGATGGCGATACACGGGAACTGCTTGCCTTCCGGGGTAGCCACGAGGTGCTTGAGAAGGTGCAGGAAGACCTTTACAACCAGCTGGAGGCCTATATCGCCGGTGGCGAATAATGAGGCTGTTGGTAACAACTAATTCCAAAGCTCTATTATTTTACCCCCCAAACGGACTGATACCATGGTCTGGGTAAAGTCCATCGAAAATAATTATGTCAATGTTGACAACATCATCTCAATCACCTTTGATGCGAAATGCAATGCATTTGTAGCGGTAGTCGGACATCGTGACGTGAGGCTTCAGCACAAGATATACCAACATAAGGCACTGGAACAGTTTTTGCAGGGCTCCTCACCCAAGGATGACGATGAAATTCTGGAAAAAATTATCCTGATGATCGAGGCTGCAAAAAAAAGTGGCGGGATGCCTATTCTTGATTTTATGAAATTATTGAATTATTAAGCAGAAAGCGGTTATTCCAGAAGCATTTTCATCAATGCCTTCTGGGCATGTAACCGGTTTTCTGCCTGATTCCAGATAACAGAGGACGGCCCGTCCATCACAACGCTTGATATCTCTTTTTCGCGGTGTGCAGGCAGACAGTGCATGACTATTGCATTGTCCGCTGCTCTCTGCATCAGTGCCTCATTTACGATAAATCCTGCAAAGGCCTGATTCCGTATTTCACGTTCTTCCTCATTCCCCATGGAAATCCAGGTATCGGTATACACGACATCGGCTCCTGATACAGCCTTTTCCGGGGACGTAAACAGTTCATACCGCGATCCCACGCTGTCTGCCTGGTGCAAAATCTCTTCTTTTGGCCCAAACCCTTCCGGGGAGCAAACGGCCATCTCATACCCTGCCATGGGGGCTGCGAGGAGCAGGGAATTACAGACATTATTGCTGTCACCGACGTAGGCCACCTTCAGACCTTCGGTTCTTCCAAACTCCTCCTGCATCGTCATGATGTCAGCAAGGATCTGGCAGGGGTGTTCGCGGTCAGATAGACCGTTAATGACAGGAATTTCTGCATATTTCGCCAGTTCAACAGCGGTTTCGTGATGATAGGAACGGTACATGATAAGCGAGAGATACCCGGAAAGGGTACGGGCGGTGTCCCGCACCGCTTCCCCTCTGCCCATCTGCAGGTCACCGGGGTTCAGAAAAAGAGCATGCCCGCCCAGTTCAAACATCGCCACTTCAAAGGAGACGCGGGTACGGGTGGATGCTTTCTCAAATATCATACCCAGCGTGTGCTTCCGGGCGAGCGCATGGTCGATTCCTGCATTGCGCAGGGATTTGAGATGAATGCCTGCATCCACGATCCCGTGGAGTTCAGAACGGGACAGATCCTGAATAGAAAGAATATCACGTTTCATCGAATGCTCCTCATGTGGACAATCCTCTTACGAAGGACGTCCATCGTGCCGATATCATGCCGGTAGCGGACAGCCCCGCTTACCGATGCAGCAGCGAGCTCTGCCTGCCGTTCAGCCTCTGCAAGGGTGTCGCCCATGCCAACAAATGCAAGGGTCCGGGATGCCTGGGTATAATATTTGCCCTCGTTCAGGGTGACATTTGCAAAATAGCGTTTCGCGTTTCCATACTCACCAATGGTGAGAGGTTTCCCTTCCTGTGGTGCGTCAGGATAACCTTCCGGAACCAGGTATTTGCATACCGATGCCTTGTGTGCAAAGACAACATCGGCCGGGGTAAGTCTGCCTTCCGCCATTTTAACAAGAATCGTTGCAAAATCAGAGGTTAAAAGCGAAAGAAGGTTCATCGCCTCCGGGTCACCAAACCGCGCATTAAATTCAATCACTTTTGGCCCGTTTGCCGTATTCATGAACTGGCCATACAGGAAACCGATGAAAGGATGGCCTTCTTTATTTAGCGCAGCGATGACGGCCTCCATAATACCCAATGCCTGACTCCGGTCTGCATCTGTTACAAACGGGAACGAATGGTCTTCCATGGAGTAGGAACCCATACCACCGGTGTTCGGACCGACGTCTCCCTCATATGCCCGTTTATGGTCCTGAACAAGCGGCATCGGCACCAGATGCCCGCCGTCAGCGAATGCCAGCAGGGTGAACTCTTCTCCGATCAACCGCTCTTCGAGGACGACATTGCCCCCAATCTCACGGATGTAGGCTTTTGCACCCGCGGAGTCGACATGCTCACCCATGATTCTCACACCTTTGCCGCCGGTAAGACCTATCGGCTTAATCGCAAGATCCCCGTCATGCTCATCGATGTAGCTGCATGCCTCCTCGGGGTCGTGGAATGCCTGATACCACGGACATCCGTCAATCCCATGATCGCGCATCAGGTTCCGGCAGAACTCCTTGTCCGTCTCAAGCCGTGCGGCCTCTTTACCGGGGCCAATACAGGCAATGCCGCGTTCGGCCAGTGCATCGGCTAAGCCTGCTTCCAGAGGGGCCTCAGGGCCGATGACCGCGTATTCAATACTATGTGCCTCTGCATAGTCTGCAACACGATGAATTTCCGTCTCATCGCAGATGTACACATCAGTAGACAGTGCAGCGATACCGGGGTTTTCCTTGCCCATCACAGAATAGATTTCAACATTGCTGCTGCGTGAAAGGGCATCAGCGAGTGCATGTTCCCTGCCTCCTCCACCCACAACAAGAAATTTCATATTCATTATTACCGCGCATACGGCTAAAAGGTTATTATTAAGAGAGAAGATCCGAGACACGAACGAGTGGGATAAGGGAGACTCCGGCCTCAGCCAGACGCTCAGATGCCCCCTGTTCGCGGTCCACAACGGTCACCACCGTGTCCACCAGTGCACCGGCTTCCCGCAGCGCATTGACGCCATACAGGACACTGCCACCGGATGTCGTCACATCCTCCACCAAAAGCACATGCTTCCCGTTCACATCACCAATAATTTTACCACCGAGGCCGTATTCCTTCTCACCCTTGCGGATGATGGCATAGGGTATTCCGGACGCAAGGGATGCGGCAACAGCAATGGGCACCGCGCCAACCGCAACACCTGCGACACGGTCAAATGTGCCCAGATCAGAGATAGCACGACCAATGACCGCAAGCAATGCGGGCTGGGTCGCTGCATCTTTGATGTTAATATAATACGAACTTTTTTGCCCGGAGGCAAGAGTAAATTCGCCAAACTGTATTGCTTTATACTCAATCAGGCTTTCTTTCACTACATTATCTACCATGGTACGTCTTTCACTCCTATGAGATAGCCAATAATATTTGCTCCGCGATGTAAAAGAGGGGTCAGGATAAGAATGCCTATCAGGATGACGGGAGTAATGGTGGCAAACACCCACGCAGTATTAAAGAGGAGCAGCAGAGCAAAGGCTCCAACAACAAGATCATACTGGTCGGCTATTAACCATTCTTCACCCCGGGGCTTATTGATCCGCCGTTTGACAAAACTCTTCACCATATCACCCAGAAGGGCACCGAAGGCGAGGCAGACCACAACAGATGGCGTCAGCAATGAGATGCCGAGATAGGACTCAGCCATTACCTGGAGCATACCGATAAAGATACCAGACAATACACCGCCAGAAAGCCCACGCCAGGTCTTCCCGTCCCCCAGCATACGCCTCCCGTCACGCCAGTTCCTTCCGCCGTCGATTGGTCTTCCCCCGCCGAACACCGCAGCCGCTGAATTCGGAACATACGCGGGGATCATCACCCAGAGAGCGAAGACAAACGAGAGCAGAATGTCGTATATACTTATCACAGTGGCTCCCCTGAACTACCGTATATAAGACCGAAAGAAATCATTAAGCTATCTGGTTTCTATTTAACATACAAATAACAGCCACATTCCTTACCGAAACATGAGAAAATAAACCGGTTTACCCGGTTAACCTAAGGAATTGTCGGAAAAACAATCCTTAATACTGACGAGATGAATACTAGAGAACATTGCCTGATAAAAAACAGCTAATAACTCCGTGTGATGCTAAATGGTAGTATTAAAACAAACAACAAGCCTGTGCCCGACATGTGGGGCAATCCTGCCGGCAGATGTAATCGAAGAGGAGGGGAAGATTTACATCGTGCGGGAGTGTCCCGAACATGGAATCAGTAAATATCTCTACTGGTCCGATGCAGAGATGTACAAGAAATTTGACATCTTTGAGGGGATAGGGCCCGGTATCGACAACCCGCAGACAGAAGTGGTGCATGGATGTCCGCTGGACTGTGGTCTTTGCAGTAACCACAAATCAGGGACGCTTCTTGCAAATATTGATCTGACGAATCGCTGCAACCTCGCCTGTGATTTCTGTTTTGCAAATGCGCATGCATGCGGCTACATCTATGAACCATCCTTTGATCAGGTGGTGGGTATGATGCAGCTTTTACGCAACCAGAAGCCGGTGCCGGCACCCGCGGTGCAGTTCTCCGGAGGAGAACCCACCATGAGAGACGATCTCTGTGCCATAGTTAAAAAGGCAAAAGAGATGGGCTTTGGTCAGGTGCAGATTGCCACAAACGGCATCAGGATTGCTCGGGAACCGGAGTATGCACAAAACCTGAAAGACGCAGGAACATCCACCCTGTATCTGCACTTCGACGGCGTTACCCGGGAAACAAATCCACTGATAAAAATAAGCAAAAAAGTCATTGAACAATGCAGGAAAGTTAAACTGGGCATTGTCCTTGTGCCGACAATCATTAACGGCAGAAATGATCATGAAGTCGGCGATATCATCCGGTTTGCCGCAGATAACGTTGATGTTGTCCGGGGGGTCAATTATCAGCCGGTGTCGTTCACCGGTGCTGCATCAGCAGAGAACGTGGTAAAAGAGCGGGTGACCATCCCTGACCTCGCAGACAGAATCGAGGAGCAGACCGGCGGAATAATCAAGAAGGATTATTTCTACCCGGTGCCCTGTGTCCTGCCATTATCAGATTTGATTGAGACCTATACCAATGAACCACAGGTGAGGTTCACCACGCACCAGCACTGCGGGGCAGCTACCTACGGATTTGTCACCGAAGATGGAATTGTCCCCATAAATGATATGATTAATGTGGACGAATTCTTTGCTGCTATAAAACATATGGTGGAGAAACTCAATCACGGGGACGGGTCGCTCTCCAAATACAAGACCCTCATCGAAGGCATCAATGACATGAGAGTCTCGCTTAAAAATAACAAGGTGAGCAGTAACACGCTATTCTGGAAGGTGATCGCCCAGACGCTTGTCAAGCATGATTTTGAAGCACTGAGAAAGTTCCACTGGAATGCCATCTTTATCGGCACGATGCATTTCATGGACCGCTTCAATTATGACACCGACCGTGTGCAGCGCTGCTGTATCCATTACGCCACCCCGGACGGGACACTGATACCCTTCTGCACCTACAACAGCGGCCCGGTGTACCGGGAAGTGATCTGGCAGAAATACGCAAAACCCATTGTAACAAAGGATGCCATTGTCGATCCTGACACCATCATCTGACAAACAATACAAAACAGTCATCACCTGGGAACCCATACCCCTTTTTTACCACTACATGGACGATACGTATGATCTACATTGTTCCAAAACCAACCGACACACCGGATGACAACTCCACCGGAATGGTCATTCGCGCACTCAAAGAGCGCGATTATCCGTATGCACTGCTTGACCTGGACACCATAGACCCGTTCTCACCGGACATCGCAAAAGAGACAATATGGGTCTGCGGCATCAGACAGGACGGAGTGCAGTTTGAAGTTATCAGTGCCCTTGCACTCACCAACAGAGTGATAAATAACCCACAGGCGATTGCCGTCTGTGCCAGTAAGGCACAGACCACTGCCCGCCTGCTTTTGGCAGGTGTCCCGACACCGGAGACCATGTTTACCGGTTCACTCACCAAAGTAAAACGGTTTCTCGCCCGCCACAACCAGGCAGTCTACAAACCGCTCTACGGATATGACGGAAATGGAATATTCCCCTTCACTGACGCAGGTGAGCTCCCGGAAGGGCCGTATTATATTCAGGAACTTGTGAAAAATGACCGGGACTACCGGGTATTTGTCATCGACGGCGTAGCGGTCGGCGCCATCGTCCGTGTCTCCGATACCTTTGCCCATAATATCCATCAGGGCGGAACCGGAACGGCGCTCACAGAATTGCCGGATGCAATGAAAGAAATCGCAGGGGCTGCGGCCCGGGCGGTCGGCATTGACTACTGTGGTGTTGATCTCTTAGAACAGGGCAGCGGCTATACGGTTCTTGAAGTCAACGGTACGCCAAACTGGCACTGTATGGAAGCGCCCATCCCTGATCTTCTCGCAGAATATCTCATCCGGGAAGATCTCAAAAAATAATCAGTTAGGATATATAATCAATCTCTTTTTCCGTCCGCTGTGCGAGTTCACCCATGCGGTCAGCGATACGATTCGGCGTTGAACTTTCGTTGTTTCTCATAATAACGGCAATCTCCTGACCAAGAATAAAGATTGCGTGTTTAT
>CAZBYH010000071.1:0-8319 GCA_964496155.1 uncultured Methanoculleus sp. | reverse complement strand
CGGATGATGGAAGAGCAGATGGAGATGTCGCAGGAGCAGTTCAAGCCGATGGGATGGATCCTGATTGTGACGGTTCCTATCTTTATCTGGATGCTCTGGACGTTTACCAATATGCAGGCAGCATTTGAAGCGGGTAGCCTTGCAGCATTACCAACAATTACGTTCCCGTATATGGGAGAAGTGGTGCTCAATCAGATTGCATTTATCGTCCCGGGATGGATTATCTGGTATATGGTCTGTTCTCTCTGTCTTTCGCAGGTAATCCGTAAGGCGCTCAATATCGGAGGGCTCTGATGCGGATCACGGTGAGTGGTCCGCCGGGCAGCGGAACGACATCCCTTGCCAAATATTTAGTTAATAAACATAATTTTAGTCTGATATCTGCAGGCGAGGTCTTCCGCGGCCTTGCCGCAGAACGTAATATGAATCTCTCCGATTTCGGACGATTGGCAGAAGAGGATGAGTCTGTCGATTTGATGATTGATACCCGCCAGAAGGAGATTGGCGAAGCACGCGATGATATCGTCATTGAGGGACGCCTTGCGGGGCATATGATTGATACCGCAGATATTCGTATCTGGGTGGCGGCGTCTGTAGAATGCCGGTCTGTGCGCATCTCTGATCGGGAAGGGATTGACCAACAGACAGCAGTTGAACTCACGATTGAACGTGAGGGCTGTGAGACTGGCCGATACCTCAAATATTATAATATTGATATCAATGATCTCACGGTCTATGACCTCGTTATCAACTCTGAGGTGTGGGACGTTGCAGATATTGGTGCAATAGTTGATGCGGCAATAGCCGGTCTAAAGCAATAACTCGTTTTCTTTTTTTTGTGCGATTTTGTTTTTCCTGATTCTGCCGGATTCTTTCTCGATAATGCCTTCCGGGGTCTCACTCCGGTTGCCCTCTCCGACATCCCCGCTGGTCCTCATGTCGTGACCATCAAACAGACGGTTATACCGATTCCTCACAGCATATACCGGGGACCGGAATCGGGGCCATTGGCACGCCGGTTACCATCGGTCTTGTCGCCGTTCCCCCGGCGACACACAGAGTCTGGTAACGGTTAATTCCGTCCTGGCTGTCTTTGCCATGATGGGCGTAATGTTTGCTTTCGGGCGCAGAAATGGCTGAATTCCCTTTTTTAGTTCCGTTTGATCAAGACTGCAGATGGTCATCTCCGAGGGTGACATGAAAAGATGGGCAGGAGAAAAGAGACACAGGAACCGCTACACATAACCGCTCAAATGAACGGATTAATCAATATTAAAAAGTAATATTATTCAATGAGTGGTGTGGAAGGCAAAACCCGTGATCTCGCTACGGTAGCAATCCATGGTTTTTACCATCCTGACGTACCCGGGCGATTCTTCTTCTTTGGTGAATCAAATCATTTTTCCGGGGATATTCCAAAAAAACGCGGGCGAAAGCCAAAAAATCCCCGTGTACATCCACACCCGAATACCGTATCCGCAGAAGAGTTGCGGCGTGTGCTAAACGGGGTTGCGGGCGCAGAGAGTGTATCATGGGATGAGGGTGTGCTGACTGCCGTCTTCCCGTCTGACGGTGCAAAGCCTCTCACCTCGTATATACCCTCAGTGATGGCATTTGCCGGTCAAAATTCCTCTCAAAAACTCCTGCCGTGGTCGTTTGAGACACTTTCCTGCAGCTTGTCTCAATTAGCCGGACTCTATACCCGTCTTTTTGATCTCTTCACGTCCGGTGTCCGGGTCGGCGATTCGTTACGCTACTGGCTGACTGCTATCGGTTTTTCCCTGGACCTCGTCGCCCGTGAACGGTTTATTCCTGGAATTCCGGATGCGGACGAGACCCTGCCGGTATGGAAACCGGTCATTGGCACCGATGACGAAGACCGATATGCCTCACTTGCGGGGGCAATGCCCCGTGTCTGTGAATCGTGCGCAAATGGGTATGATGTGGGCTCAGGATATGTCATCAGATGGAATGCAGAGACCATACGTGACCGGTTTGTTGTTTCTATGGTTTCACAGGTGGTGACCGATGCCCTCTTTGATACGCCGGTTCCGTTTAAAATAAGTAAAAAAATGCAGACATCTGAAGCAGGGGCACTCTCTTGCTTTCTGAAATTAACCGGGCATTCTTCAGATCACTATTTTCCCCATGTGATCTCAGAAGAGTTTATTGCAGATATGGGTGCCTGGCTTTCCGGGGAACCGGATGAAGGCGTAGCCCACGAGTTTAAGACCTGTTTTCGCCTTGAAGAACCGGATGAAGATGCTGAGGATAACCGCTGGAATATATCATTCCAGCTTCAGGCACGGGACGATCCATCGCTTATCATTCCTGCACAGGAGATATGGGAAAAGAAAACCACAGAACATACGTATCTGTTAAGCAGATCCAGTCATCCGGAAGAGGAATTTCTGGCTGATCTCGGACGGGCGGTCCGGATTTACCCCGGACTTGCAGCAGGTCTGAAGACCGCACGCCCGACATCTCTTCCGATCGACCCTGATGAAATCTTCCCGTTTTTAAGCGAGATTTCACCATTACTCCAGCAGGCAGGGTTTACCGTGCTTCTGCCGCCATGGTGGAAAGAGGAAAAGGAGAGGCCGGTGCTGAAACTGGATCCCATACCTCTGGAGAAACAGAAGAGTGCGGGTTCGGGATATTTATCGTTTAACAGTCTTCTGGATTTCAACTATACCATCGCATTGGGTGGAAAGACGTTCTCTGTTGATGAATTTATGGCCCTCGCAGAGATGAAACAGTCGCTTGTCCGTGTGAAAGGAAAATGGGTGGCCTTTGATTCCGGAGATATCAAACGGACGCTGCGTGCGTTTCAGAAGAAATATGGTGCCGGCAGTATTGAACTGAAAGATTTGGTAAAACTTGTTACTACGGAGTCCTTTGAACAGGACTTTGCCGTTGAAGTGTCATCACCCGGCGGACAGGTTGGGGAGATACTGGATAATATCAGGGGAATGTCGAAACCTGAGGTGATTGCAATTCCGGAGACGTTTAACGGCACACTCCGGCCATACCAGATAACGGGTGTCTCATGGCTCTCGTTTCTCACACGGCAGGGACTGGGGGCATGCCTTGCAGATGACATGGGGCTGGGCAAAACGCCACAGTTTATTGCGTACCTGCTCGCTGAGATGAAATATTCCCGCATGCCTGCAACACCGGTTCTTCTCATCTGCCCGATGTCTATCATTGGGAACTGGAATCGTGAGTTTGCCCGGTTTGCACCGGATGTGTCTGTGTATATTCATCATGGGACTGGTCGTGCAACAGGGGACGCGTTTGCAGAGGTGGTATCCGCATATGATGTGGTCATCACGACGTATCATCTTGCACATCGCGATATCGATACGATACGTCCCGTCCAATGGGCATGTCTGCTGCTGGATGAAGCGCAGAACATTAAAAATCACCAGACAAAACAGTCCCGGGCCATCAGGACGATTCCTGCCACCCGGAGAATTGCACTGACCGGTACCCCTGTTGAAAACCGGCTCACTGAACTGTGGTCCATTATGGATTTCTTAAACCGGGGATATCTGGGTTCATATAGCGGTTATCACAAGGAGTTCGCGGTGCCCGTTGAACGGAATCATGACCGCGAAACAGCTGCTCTTCTGCGAAAGATGATCGGGCCGTTTGTCATGCGCAGAGTGAAAACTGACCGTTCTATAATCCAGGATCTGCCTGATAAGATCGAACAGAAGGTCTTTTGCACGTTGACTAAGGAACAGGCGACTCTCTACCAGGCAACGGTTGATGCGATGCTCAGGGCGGCAGATGACGCTGAGGGTATTCAGAGAAAGGGCGTGATACTCTCTGCCATCATGCGGCTCAAACAGATCTGCGATCACCCGGTGCTTTTTACCGGTGACGGGTGTGTTGATGCTGTTCGATCCGGGAAACTGGTGCGTCTCTTTGAGATGCTGGACGAAGTCTTGGATGCCGGCGATAAGGCAATTGTCTTTACCCAGTATGCCACATTTGCCGCACAGCTTCAGACATTGCTGCAGGAGCGGTTTTCAGAGGAGGTACTGATTTTGCACGGCAAAACCTCCCGGAAAAAACGTGATGAAGTGGTGGAATGGTTCCAGTCAGAGGACGGCCCGCGGCTCTTTGTCATTTCCCTGAAGGCCGGCGGTGTGGGACTGAACCTGACTGCTGCAAGTCATGTGTTTCATGTGGACCGGTGGTGGAACCCGGCAGTTGAGGATCAGGCGACCGACCGGGCATACCGGATTGGTCAGATGAAGAATGTGCAGGTGCATCTGATGATATCGGCGGGGACAATAGAGGAGCAGATTGATGTGATGCTTGAAGAGAAGAGAAAGCTCGCTGAAGAGATTGTGGGTTCGGGGGAGGACTGGTTTACCGATCTCTCGACTGACAAACTGAGAGAACTGGTATCGCTCAGTGCCGATGCATTTGGAGAATATTAATGTCAGAAAAAGGTAAAGCTTCCCATTTCCAGGAAGTGTACACAAAAAAATCGCTGGTTCTGAAGAGCAGACGAGGTGCGGTCGGTGAGACGTGGTGGTCAAAGAGGTTTGTTCGTGCACTGGAAGGGATCACTGCCGATTCCCGGCTCTCTCGCGGCAAGAGTTATGCCCGGAATGGGTATGTATCATCAATTAGGTATCAGGCCGGTGTGGTACAGGCGACCGTCCGCGGGTCGATGAGAACGCCGTACAAGGTGACGATTACCTTTCGTGATTATACTGACGATGAGTGGGAGTCGGTGTTCGACGGGATGGCGGGTCAGGCGATCATTACTGCTCGCCTGCTCTCGGGAGAGATGCCTGAAGAGCTTGAAGAGGTGTTTGCCTCTGCGGGGCTCTCGCTCTTTCCCAAATCATACCATGATATTATCACCACCTGCTCCTGTCCGGACTGGGAGAATCCCTGTAAGCATATCGCAGCAGTGTATTATATCCTCACAGAATGGTTTGATGAGAATCCGTTCTTCCTGTTTGGTCTTCGGGGTATGGGACGTGAAGAGCTGCTCGATACGCTGAGAAAGAAGCGGGAGGCAGCAACAGTGGCAGACGCCGGGGCAAAGGCGGAGATCGTACCTGCTGATGAAAATGAGGCAACAGATGCTGTTTGCACACCTGCCGCGTTCTCACCGGAAGACTATCTCCGGAATTTCTGGAAGGCAGGGCCCGATCTTGATTCATTTGCGCTACGGTTTAATGATGAATCTGTTCCCGCGATACGTCAACTGGGGGATTCTCCGTTTACCCTTGGCGGCAAAAATCTCTCCGAGCGACTGCTGCCGGTGTATCCGGCTGCACAAAAGTATGCACGTGACCTTGCGAAGATGGAGAGGAGCCGGTAGTATTTCTCCGGGTTTGGTTGCCAAAACAGTTTTTGATGGTATGTGATGCATGCCCGGCTTCAGCATTTTTTACCGTGCACAAAAATGGTAGCGTTTCAGCGGCAAAAAATAAAGGGGAGGTGCCCGCTGATGAATCTGATTCACGGTTTACCAGGATGTCCCGGTAACTGTTCATGGTCTTTGCATAACTGCGCACAATCCTGTCTGCAACTGCCGGATATATGAGAAGGTTGCTTTCTTTGGCCTTCTGGCATGTATCGTCTGGCTCAGTCCACGTTGAAGCATCTGATGGATTTATTCCAGCCGTCCCTGGTTGCACCGGGTTTCTTGTCTGGGACAACGGACAGCTGAATCTTAACGGATTGTTCTCTTTTACCCCTCTCTCGTCTGCACCCGGGGACGCATGACGATGACCTCTTCAGGACACACAAGGGAACACAGGCCGCATCCGTCACAGGAGCCCTCATCAACCGTTACGCGGCGCTCTATGATCGATATCGCACGGTATCCTCCATCACGACAGGCGATGACGCAACTGCCGCAGGATGTGCATTTTCCCGGGAATTCCCGGGATGCATACCGGGAAGAAACCCGTGAAAGAGATGCATGTGACCCAATACGGGAAAGAGCACGGCCCCGGAGAGCACCGGGATCCGGGATCTGCTTTTCTTTAAGATATCCCGAGAGCCCCGCCGTCATGTCGCGGATGATATCTGCCCCATTCCCCATCACCGCGGTGCATACCTGAACTGCTGATACACCCACTGCAATGTACTCGGCAGCGTCCTGCCAGCAGGAAATCCCGCCGATTCCCATGAGCGGGATAGGGAGTTCCTGTGCAATCTGTGAGACCATCCGGAGTCTGATTGGCTTGATTGCAGGCCCTGAGTATCCTCCGTACGTGCTGCATCCGGCTACCGACGGAAGGGGTTCAAGGGTGTCGAGATCAACCCCCATCAAACACTGAACCGTGTTTATCGCAGAAAGGATATCTGCCCCGCCATCCACCGCGGCCCGTGCAACCGGGAGAATATCGGTGACATTGGGGGTGAGCTTGACGATCAGCGGAATTTCGACTGCACCACGCACTACATGGGACAGTTCCCGGACAAGATCGGCATGCTGTCCGAGTGCAGCACCAATCTCCCGCTCAGGCATGCCGTGGGGACAGGAAACATTCAGTTCAATGGCATCAGCCCCGGCGTCCTCTACGGTTGCGGCAAGGCTCTGCCATTCTGCGGGATCAGGTGAGGCCATGATGCTTGCAATCAGGATTCGATCGGGGTATTCCTTTTTTATGGCGGCAATCTCACCCGTCCAGGATGACACCTCACGTTTACTCTAGAGTTCGATATTCTCAAACCCGAGGAGCCTGGCATCCTGCCCTTTCCATGCCGCAAAACGGGGTGAGACATCCGCTATCTCCATGATATCAGGAACAATCGTCTTGGTGATGGCACCCGCCCAGCCGAGCCGAAACGCATGCCGGATCTGCGTGCCCGAGGCGGTTGGGGGACCTGATGCGAGCAGGAACGGGTTATTCAGTGAAAGGGTGCCGATGGTGGTGTTAAGCGAGGGGTCGGTTTCTGGCATAGGGTTTTTCCGTATCAAAATATTGCCGTGAATCGTTATGGAATGTAGTATGGGATGCCATGTAAGAGTAGCAGAAAAGGGGGTAATTGTGCTGTCGGGGTATGGTTGAGGAAGGGGGTGCCGGCACACTGTCTGGCAGGCAATGTCCCGCAGGCATTCACCCCAGAATCACCGCAGCCCCTGCAATAAGAAGAACCACCGTGAGCACCGCCAGCAAATAATCCGGCATGCCGAATGGCCGGTCAAGACCGGGTGTGCGGGACATCGTCCGCAGTCCCCGGAGATCAATTGTAAGGCCGAGGACATTGGCCTTTCCCAGGGCATTCGATACGAGCGGGATGATGATAGGTGTCAGCTCTTTTACTCTCCCTTTGACGCCTGTACCAGGATTGAATGCCCGTGCACGCTGGGCTTCCTGAATGCGTTTGCCTTCCAGCTGGAGGCTTGGGATGAACCGGATGGCAATCAGGAGCATCAGGGAGTAGTCCACCGGAAGATGGAGTCTCTGGAGTGCTGTCACAAGGTCACGGGGCTGGGTGGAGATGATCATCAGCTGGAAGGCAAAGAGCATCACAAAGAACCGCATCGAGAGGATGGCGGCGAAGTTTAGCGCACCGGTGGTGATGGGGATATGGCCGCCGATCACGGGTACGATAGTGGGTATCAGGTATCCGAGCACCTCACCGCTTTGCATGGTAAGGACCGTCAACAGCAGAAGCCCTGCACTTAGGAAGATGAGCATCGGCACCTGTGACAGGAGTTCACGGCCAAAACGGCCGGCTACGGCAAGGAGGAATATAAGCAAAATGATACCGGCGAGGACAGGAGGGCTCGTGGAAAGGATGGCAAGCACGATGACAACCATAAGAAAGCAGATCTTCGTGAGTGCGTTCATCCGGTGGAACATCCCGTCAATCCTGATATACTGAAGAATCTCTGCCATTATACTGCACCTCCGTTGATGCGGGTCTGATCTGACGTGATGGCTCCGTTATCCATGTGGATGATACGTTGTGCATGCCGTGCGACAATGGACATGTCGTGGCTGACCATGAGAACCGTATGGCCCGCTTCTGAGAGTGACCGGAGGATCTGCATGATTCGGTCGGCTTCCATCGGATCAAGGCCGGTGGTCGGTTCGTCGAGGATGATGATATCCGGCTTCATCGCAACCACACAGGCGATTGCAAGCCGTTGGCGTTCCCCTCTGCTCATCGCACGGGGAAACTGGAAGAGACGGCCGCCAAGCCCCACCATCTCAAGGACTTCAGCGATACGTCCCTGTGCAGTAACCGGGTCGATACCGATATTCCGCATTCCGAACTGCATCTCTTTTTCAACGGTGTCTTCAAAGAGCATGGTGTCAGGGTTCT
>CAZBYH010000070.1:0-8340 GCA_964496155.1 uncultured Methanoculleus sp. | reverse complement strand
GACTTTGTTCATATGGCTGTTCATGATGTTCAACTCCTGTACCGCCCGCCCCGGGGGACAGACATTCTCAGAATCAGTGAAGGATTCACTGTAGTTCTATAACATTGTATGGTTGTCTTATATTAATATGTCGTAAATCGGTGCGCATTTCATCGTCAAAAAAAAAAGATTTTCTCCCTGCATGCAGGGGGGTGGGTTTTTCCCCCTATGGTATCGTGCGGGAACGGTTGTTGTTTGGTGTAAGGATAATTTGTTTGTGGTTGGATTGGCGAATGATTGGTTGATGAAATATCAACCCGTTTTAGCGGATGAAATCAATCAGTCCTCCGCTGGTCTGTTCGTGTGCCGTCTGGCGACCGGAGGACCGCATCATGCCCGAGGCAGTTCCGCGCCCGACAGAACGGGTTGTGGGTCCTGAGGATGAGTTTCCAATGTCATAGCTCTGACCAAGAACCTGTGCGCTTTTAACGCCGGTCATGATGGCCATAACACGCACTTTGCCCTCAAACTCCTTTTTCACCCGTGCGCCCCAGATGACATCTGCATGTGCATCCAGTTCGTAGGTAAGTGAGCTTGCAATCTCTTCAGCATCTGAGAGCGTCAGGTCATTGCCACCGGTGATGTGGATCAGACTGCCGGTTGCGCCCCGGTAGTCAATGTCCAGAAGTGGGTGGTTCAGACACTCATGCACGACACTCTCTGCCTTGTTCTGCTGTTTGCTCTCGCCGACCAGCATGACGGCAACGCCCCCTTTGCTCATAATGGCACGAACGTCTGCATAGTCGATGTTGATGAGGGATGGTTCGGTGATGGTCTCTGATATGCCTTTGACCGTCTCTGCAATGAGCTGGTCCATCACAGAGAATGCCTGTCCAAGGGGCAGGTTTGGCACAAAGTTCATGAGACGGTTGTTGTCGAGGACAATGACGGAGTCCGCTGCGCGTGAGAGTGCCTCAAGTCCTTCTTCTGCTCTGAGAAGGCGTGCTTTCTCAACCTGGAAGGGGTAACTTACCATTCCGACTACGATTGCGCCCTGTTCCTTTGCAATCTGTGCGACCACCGGTGCGACACCGGTACCGGTTCCGCCGCCCATGCCTGCGGTCACAAAAACGAGGTCTGCATCTACGAGCAGGGCTTCGATCGTTGTACGGGCCATCTCTGCTGCACGTTTGCCGACGTCAGGGAATCCGCCGGCGCCAAGACCTTTCGTGAGTGATTTTCCGACAAGGACACGCTTGTCAGCCTGAATCATCTCAAGGTGCTGTTTATCTGTGTTGATAGCAATGGTCTCTGCACCACTGACTTTCATGTGATAGAGTCGGTTGATGGTGTTGTTTCCTGCACCACCGCATCCGACAATAACAATACGGGGCTGCCCGATTAGGTCGTCATCTCCAATGACTCCCCGGGTCAGCTGTTTTTCCTGTTCTGCATTCTTCAGGGCTTCCTTAATAATAGTCTGCATCCAAAACCTCCTGGGTCTGATAGATTTTTTTGTACGAGCGGGGAACGGTGTAGGAATGGCTATCAATGGACTGCATCAGGCCCCCAACGTCCTGAAGGCCGCTCATGATACTTTCCTTCGGGTAATAATTGGTATATCTGGCATACAGTTTGTTCTCCATTTTTTTCAAGTCTCCTACACCTCAAATGAGATCTGTTCGCTGTCTCTCAGTACACGGTTCGCTTTCTTTTCAATGAGTTCCCGCACTGCGTATCTCACCGCTTCAGATACGGTCGGAAACTCTCCGGCATCGACCAGTTTCTCTAACATGGCAACCTGCTGGGGGGGTAAACGAACCGTGACGCGCTCCATCATGTAAATCTCTCATGTCTGACATATGACAGCCATATGTCGGCCAATTGTCTGACGCAAAGGTGCTTTGTGACAGACTTTATTCAGACAATCTAAACATAGAATATTTCAGAATATAAATGTTGTGAATTGATTTGATATCCTCACTATTCTTACAAAAGACCAAATGTTCAATTATTCGTAAAATAGACGATGATATGTGAGATTCAGACGGATTTTAAAAACAGAGCATGGGGGAAGAACTCATCTGGCATCAGGCAGCACCGATACGATTATTCTGGATTTCAGTCAAAACTTAAACCCTTTTCCGCCCTCCTTTTCGTGGAATCCGGGTGAAGTATCACTATCTTCGTATCCTGACAACCGGTATACTGACCTAAAGGAACATATTGCGCGATACGAAGGTCGCAGTCCGGATGAGATATGTGTCGGCAATGGGTCTGTTGAGATCATCCGTTCCTACTGTATGGCTGTCCTGAAACCGGGCGATACTGTTGCCATTCCCTCTCATACCTTTGGAGAGTATGGGGTCTCTGTTGCATGTGCCGGAGGCATCCCGGTAGACCATCAGGAAAAAGCCGTGGCAGAGTTCTTCTGCAATCCCAATAATCCGACCGGTACACTGGTGCAGAAACATGCCGTTCTCGAAAAAATTCATGTCCACGAAATGGCCGGTACGCAGCTTTTTATTGATGAGGCGTTCATCGACCTTGCAGACCCGGCAGAAAGCGTCACCGGCGTCGGGTCTGAGCATGCCTTTGTGCTTCGTTCCCTCACCAAGGCATTCTCGGTGCCAGGCATCCGGTTTGGCTGGGGTGTGGGCTGTCCGGAACTGGTGGCAGCCATTGAGGCCATCCGCCCCCCCTGGAGCGTGAATGCATATGCAGAAAGCTATGCACATGCTGCCCTTGATAATGCCGATCAGCTCAATGCATCCCGTGAACAAATTGCTACAGAACGGTCGTTTCTGGTGGATAACCTGCAGAAACGGGGTCACTTTGTCTGCCCATCCAGCGTGAATTTTCTGCTCATCAGGTCTCCGGTTCCTGCATCCGACCTGAAAGAGCGGCTGCTCTCCCTCGGCATTCTTGTCCGTGACTGTACCTCATTTGGCCTTCCTCAGTATGTGCGTATCGCGGTGCGCACGCGGGATGAAAACCGCATCCTCTTAGAGGCACTGGATACATGCTTGCCCTGATCGTAGCAGGCGGGCGGGGCACACGGATGAACCGTGGGGAGAAACCATTGGTGCGTATCGGTGATCGGCCCATGATTGCCTATGTGGTGGACGCCTTTTGTGCCGCAGGGATTGTTCCCATTGCGGTTCTCTCGTCTGCCGTTCCTCAGACCGCAAACTGGTGCCGGGCACACGGAATCAGCACATTCCGGGCAGAAGGAGCCGGATATGTAGAGGATATCATGGAATGCATCGGACTGCTTGATATCGTCGAACCGGTCTTTACTTCGGTCAGTGATATCCCCGGGCTGACCGCAGAGATCATCTCGGCAGTACTGGACGCCTACCAGACGGCAGGCACCGATGCCTGCTCGGTCTGGGTGCCTGCCGCTCTCTGCCGGGAAAGGGGCGCGACCCCTGCCTATGTACAGCAGATACACGGGACCGATGCCGTGCCGTGCGGGATCAATATCATCAACGGTGCAAAAAACGGCGAAGAACAGGCGGAGATTGCTGTTCTCATCGAATCCCGTCGTATCGCGGTGAATGTCAACACCCCGGAAGATATTGCAGCAGCCGAGCAGATGCTTTTGACCCGCCCGTACTAATGCTATCCATCAGGTAATTTTTATCATAATAATACCTAATAGGTAGGGTATGGAGTATTCGCGGGAGATAGAGCTGAAAGGACATATCATCGATTCCGGCATCATGACCAAGGTCTTTGACGCCATCATGGAGATGGGCGGCACTTTTGAGATTCTGGTCTTTGATGTCGGCAAGAAGAAGCAGGATGAGAGCTTTGCACGCCTGCTGGTGAGTGCTGACGATGAAACCCTGCTCGCTGAGATAGTAAGCGTACTGCACCGTTTTGGCGCACGCCATCCGGTTGTTGAAAACATCACCCTGGCGGAAGCGGAAGCAAACCGCGTTGTCCCCAAGGGATTCTATTCCACCACCAATCACCCGACCATGGTGAAATACGGGGGAGAGTGGCTGCGGGTAGAGGCAATCGAGATGGACTGTCTGATTGTCGTTCTTCCCTCTGAGAAACGGGCTCTCTGTACCCCCATGTCCAAACTCCTGAAGGGTGATCAGGTGGTCATGGGCGATACCGGTGTCCATGTTGAACCTCCGGAACGCCCACGGGAGGTCGGCACCTTTGAGTTTATGCATGGCACCGTCTCATCCGAGCGGCCCAGTGAGACCGTCATTGCGCAGATTGCCCGGGAGATGAAGAGCCTGAAAGCACGGGGAGGAAAGATTGGCATCGTCGGGGGGCCTGCCATCATCCATACCGGTGCTGCCCCTGCCCTTGCAGAGATCATCCGGAACGGGTATGTGGACGTGCTCTTTGCCGGCAATGCCCTTGCCACTCATGACATCGAGTACAACCTCTTTGGCACCTCTCTTGGCATGAACCTTGATACCGGAACGCTGGCACCTGGTGGCCATAAAAACCATATATACGCCATCAGTGAGGTGATTCGTGCGGGTTCCATTAAAAATGCCGTTGAGCAGGGAGTGATCAAAAAAGGGGTCATGTATGAATGCGTCAAAAACGATGTGCCCTTTGTCCTTGCAGGCTCTATCCGCGATGATGGCCCTCTTCCGGATGTCATCACCGATGTCATGGTCGCACAGGATCAGATGCGTAAACATCTCAGGGATATTGATATGGTCATCATGATCGGCACCCTGCTCCATTCCGTGGCCATCGGCAACTGCCTGCCGTCCTATGTCAAGACCATCTGTGTGGACATCAACCCGGCATCCGTCACCAAACTGATGGACCGCGGCACCATGCAGGCGATTGGGGTGGTCAGTGACGCCGGCACGTTCCTGCCGATGCTTGCAAAATATCTCCGGGAATAATACCGGGTGCAACAACCGGCAAGACACATTTCTCTTTGGGTGCCTTCCCGACAGGCACTCACTCCTGGTTTCCACAAAAAAAAGAGTGTTCCGGAAAACCCCCCGGAACCGTTCTGGTTTTATCATCCCGAGTGGGATGCATTGTTTTAATGCGCTTTCTGATTATTTGGTGAGCGGCATGCACCAGGGCTCTTCATTCTCCAGCACATAGCGCCATTCATCCACACAGGCACACCCGGCGTCCACACACCGGCGCAGGTGAATCTGGTTTCCGGTGCTGACGTAGGTGGTGATGGCCTCCACAATCTCACGGTCGCATACCCCGCAGTTGTGCGGGCCCCGCCGTTTCCCTCCGCCCACCGGATCGCATTGCACATACTGATCGGTGGAAAGCAGGGCGTCAAGGGCACTCCAGAGATACGGCGGCCGGTATGATCCCTGTTTCCAGTAATGCTCAACCTCAGTCCGGGTCTGGATGGTGCAAAGGTTCATGGAGATGATATCAGAATAGGGAATGACCTCACGGATGGATTTTTTCATATCATCCAGAGCCTCACGTTCGGTGAGAAACGGCGGCTTCATCATCAGATACGTCTTGATGCCGACGTCTGCCTGTCGCGCAACCGCCACTGCCTCTTTGAAATCATCAAACGTGAGCCCTTTGTGGATGCATTTCTCCCGGATGTAGTCATTCGTGGTCTCAAGGCCCATGGCCACGTAGAGCGCGGCGTCCCCGCCTGCCTGTAATGCCTCCCGAAAGGCGATGAGTGATTCTTCCTCTACATATTCCGTACGGGTCTCTGCGATGACGACTTTGCCGGCAAAGAGCGCGGCCACGTCATCCCGGAATGCCGGAGGAACTTCCTGCGCATCAAAAAAAGAGCCGGAGGTAAAGATCTTCACCATCGCATAGGAGTCCCGGGGATGATTCTCTTTCACCCAGCGCAGCTGACTCTGGAGGTCTGCAAGGAGTTCTGCCGCGTTTTTCGTCTGGGAACGCTCAAATCGGTAGCCGCACATCAGGCACTGGTTCCAGCTGCACCCACCGCTGCGGAATATGACGGTGAGGCAGGGAATCTCCTGATCCTGATACCGGTCCATACTCGTCCAGGAAGCGAGAGGTTTTTGTATTGCGTCTGATATCATTAGTGTACTATGATTTGGCATCTGAATATGAAAAAGGTGGCATGCCTGATCGGGCTGTGCCTGCTCTGCTCGGGGGCAGTAACTGCATACGAACTAAAATGTTCGTGTCCGCTGGAGATGTACCGCGGTGACGTTGTCACCATTACCGGTACGAGCACCCTGCCGCCCGGATACAGCACCTCGATTCGATTGTATGAAGTCCAGCCGATGGCACGCGAGCTTACCTCGTATACCCTGGTGATACAACAGGGAGGGGACTGGTCCATCCAGATACCGACCCTCGCACTGGAAGAGGGGACCTACAAGTTTGAAATTGTGGAGGATACCATGAATTACCCCCTCAGTTCAGGGTCTGACAAAATAAAAATATTTACCGTCATTGACCGGTCCAATGAGATCACCATGACTTCCCCCTCGACGCAACCATTCGAGGGTAGCCTTGATATCAGCGGCCGTGCTCCTGAGGTAGGTTCAGCCGGTCTGCAGATCGAGGTGACCGACAGCCGTGGCACGGTTGTCTATGGTCCGACCTTTATCCGGTCTCATGCAGATGGTTCCTTCTCCGAGAAGGTGCCGGTAAACGAACCCGGCCGGTATTATGTCAGGTTCTCCGATTTCAGGAACAACGAGGCGCGGTTTATCAGCAGCGTAAGTTTCACCCTTGAAGACCAGCGTGTGCCTGTTACACCAACCGTTACCCCGACCAGTACCGCCACGGTGCGGACGGTATCTGCCTCGGCATTGGCGTCCCGCGATGCACCGGCCTACTTTATTACACAGACCCTGCCGGGCCCCGTTACCGTTACCACGTCCACCGGTATTGACTGGCGTATCTATCACACGGACGGCGTTGGAACACTGGTGCGAATCGATGAGAGCGGTAAGAGTGCACCGGAGACGTTCACGGTCGTATCAAGGGGAGGGCCCCTGTATCTCAAGGCTGAACCGGTGCGTGCCGCTGACGCAGGTACGATTACCATCACCGTTACCAATGCGGATTCGGTCACGGCAGACCCTTCTGCTGCAACACAGTTTGGAGACGTAATTCCTGAATCAGAGTCCACGGAATCTCCATTTCCCCTTGTGATGCTGATTATTGCATTCTCTCTCGCTGGATATGCAGGAATTCGTAAATAACACCATTTTTTAACCCTGAACACTAACCTCTATACGAGCCGGGATAGTCTAGCCCGGAAAGGCGGTGGCCTTGAAAGCCACTGGTGCTCGCACCTCAGGAGTTCAAATCTCCTTCCCGGCGCTCAAGAATCATTTTTCCTATCACAACCGGTTTTTCAGGAGGAAGACGTATGTGTATCGCAATACCGGCTGAAGTGCTCGAAATTAAAGACGGCAACATTGGCGTTGTTGATTATGGCGACCTGAAACAGGAAGTGCGTCTCGACTTAGTTGATGTTGAAGTGGGTGAGTATGTCCTTATTCATGTTGGATTTGCCATCCAGAAGATGAGCAGGGAAGAGGCACTGAAGACGCTCAAAGTTTTCGAAGAAATATATGCCGCAATGGAGGAATAATGCACGAGTACACGGTTGCATATGATATTTATGCAACGGCACGCCGTGCCGCACTCGAGAACGCCGCAACCCGTGTAAAGAAGATCTCCGCCGATTTTGGCGAGATGAGTATGATCAACCCCGAACAGGTTGAATTTCTGTTTTCTGCCCTTATTGAAGAGGATGAACTCTTTCAGGGGGCTGTGCTTGAATACCGGAACATCCCGGTGAAGGTCGTCTGTCCCTGTGGATACAAAGGCGACGAACGCTATGTCTGCCCGCAGTGCGGAAAACTTCCGCATATCGTGGAAGGACGCGAGATATGCGTCACAAATATTGAAATAGAAGTTGATGATGAATGAAAGTCAATCTGATGCATGGTGCCGGTGGCGCAGTTTTTTCTGAACTTCTGGGTAGAACGTTAACGAAATATACCCACAATAACGCAGGCGGGATAGGTCTTGAGTCACTGGATGACGGCGCCGTGATTCCCTTTGGAGATCTGAATCTGGTATTTACCACGGACAGCCATGTCGTAAAACCGATCTTCTTTCCCGGTGGCGATATCGGGAGAATAGCGGTGTCAGGCACGGTGAATGATCTGGCCATGATGGGTGCACGGCCGGTAGCCCTTTCCTGTGCGATGATCATCGAAGAAGGATTCGACATCGAAATGCTCGAGAGAATTGTCGCGTCGATGGATGCAGCCCTTGGTGAATGCGGTGCATCCATCGTCACCGGCGACACCAAGGTGCTTGAACGGGGTGCCATTGACGGCATTGCAATCAACACCGCGGGTATTGGTGTGGCAGATA
>CAZBYH010000069.1:0-8371 GCA_964496155.1 uncultured Methanoculleus sp. | reverse complement strand
GCAGCAGCACGCGCTGTAGCAACCGGTATTCTTGGAACAGGATGTAATGGCTGTGGTGACTGTGAGGAAGTCTGTCCTGTCATCAAACCGAATCCATTCGAGATGAACATGGCACCACGCAAGGCTATCTACATCTACCATGCACAGGTTATGCCTCTGCAGTACACCATTGACTTCGATGCCTGTGTGAAGTGTGGTCTCTGTGTTGATGTCTGTGGTCCTGAAAAGAATGCGGTTGACCTGGAAGCGGTTGATACCTTTGAGGAGATCAAGGTCGGCACCTGTATCCTTGCTATCGGGTTCGATTTAATCCCCATCGAAGAAAAGAGAGAATGGGGATACAAGCAGTTTGACAATGTCATTACCGGTCTTGAATTTGAGCGCCTGATCTGTGCATCCGGTCCTACGGTAGGTCACTTAATCCGTCCGTCTGATGGAAAGACCCCGATGAAGGTAGGTTTTGTACTCTGTGCAGGTTCCCGTGACAACACCGGCGGCGTGAACAAAGCATATTGTTCCCGTTTCTGCTGTATGTACTCGCTGAAGCACGCTCACCAGATCATGGAAAAGATCCCCGGTGCAGTGCCGTACCTCTTTTATATGGACATTCGTTCCTTTGGAAAGATGTACGAGGAGTTCTACTACCGTATCCAGAACGAGGGTGCAAAGTTCATCCGCGGCCGTGTAGCAAACATTCTGGAAGATCCGATCACAAAGAATCTCATTGTCAATACAGAAGATACCCTTCTTGGAAGGCCTGTTTCGATGGAGATGGACATGGTCGTTCTTGCAGCAGCTGTTCAGCCGAAACCTGAAGCAGAGCGCATCCGCCAGATGTTCGGTGTATCCAAGTCACAGGACGGGTGGCTGCTTGAGGCTCACCCGAAACTGAATCCATGTGGCACTACTACTGCGGGTATCTATCTCGCGGGTGTTTGTCAGGGTCCAAAGGATATTCCTGACACCGTCGCACAGGCTGAGGGTGCAGCATCCGCAGCATCGATTCCAATCCACACCGGAGAAGTGCAGCTTGAGCCGTACTTTGCAATGTGTATTGAGGATCTTTGTGCTGGTTGTGGAATGTGTCTTACCCAGTGTCCGTACGGTGCACTCGATCTTATTGAGATGAATGGCCGTACCGTGATGCATGTTACTGAAGCGAAGTGTAAAGGCTGTGGTACCTGCGGAGGATTCTGTCCTGGCGGTGCAATTAAGATGCAGCACTTCACATCACAACAGATCTGTGCTCAAATAGATGCGTTCCTTCTCAAGGGAGGGGTTAACTAATGACAGATGAGAACTGGAGTCCAAAAATTATTGCAATCATCTGTAACTGGTGTTCTTATGCAGGAGCAGACCTTGCCGGTGGTGCCCGTATTCAGTACCCGCCTGATGTCCGTGCCATCCGTGTGATGTGTACGGGTCGTGTTGATCCGCTCTTCATCATGAAGGCGTTTCAGGATGGTGCAGACGGCATGCTGATCTCAGGGTGCCACTTTGGTGACTGTCACTACCTTGAGGGCAACTACAAATGCGCAAAGCGCATGTTCCTCGTAAAGAATATTCTAAAGAATATCGGTCTTGATGACAATCGTCTGAGAATGACTTTCGTCTCTGCATCTGAGGGTGCGAAGTGGGGCGAGGTCATGACAGATGTTGTCAAAACGGTCAAAGAGCTTGGCCCAAGTCCGTTCAAGAAATACGAGAGATAACTGAATCGGAGATGAAGGTGTGGCAGCTATTCAGATAAACCTGATTACAGGTAGGACGATCCAACAGGGTGTCTCGATGGAAAACGGCAAGGAAAAGCCTGCCTATCGGGATGCCTGCGGGATCCTAGAACTTGATGACGCTGAATTTAAGCGTCTCGGGATCTTTAAGAACACGAATGTTCGTGTTTCCAGTGAATTTGGGACTGTTGTGGTCAAGGCAATTGGCGCAACCCAGGGACCGCACCCCGGACTTGGGTGGATTCCCATGGGACCGTGGGCCAATGCAATTGTTGACCCCAACACCTACTCTACCGGGATGCCAACATTTAAGGGAACTCCGGTGACCGTTGTGGTCGCTGAGGATGCGAAAGTTCTTGATGCCATTACTCTGATTACAGAGGAATGTTTATAGGGTGTTTGAAAAATGGCGAAAATAGTAACAGATGTCGTCTGCCCGTTCTGCGGAGTGCTCTGCGATGACCTTGAGGTCGCTCTCTCCGATGACGGAGAGGAGATCATCGAGGTGTACAATGCCTGTGCCATTGGAGCAACAAAGTTTCTCCATTCCCAGGCTAAAGATCGCTTAACCCGTCCCCAGATGAAGCAGGAAGATGGCTCCTGGAAAGAAATAACGTATGACGAGGCAGCTGATTACACTGCAAAACTGCTCGTTGATGCCAAAAAGCCGTTAATGTATGGCTGGTCATCGACAGATTGTACTGCTCAGAGTACCGGTTCAGAGATCGGTGAGTTAGTTGGCGCATGTATGGACAACACTGCAACAGTCTGCCATGGCCCATCCCTGATTGCTGTGCAGGATGTCGGTATACCATCCGCAACTCTTGGGGAGATTGCAAATCGTGCAGACCGTGTGGTCTTTTGGGGATGCAACCCGGCACATGCCCACCCGCGTCACATGTCGCGGTACTCGATATTCCCCCGTGGTTTCTTCACCGGTAAGGGTTCTAAGTCAAGGAAGATGTTCGTTGTCGATCCGCGTAAGACTGACACTGCGAAGATGGCAGATACCCATCTCCAGATTGAACAGGGCCGAGATTACGAACTTCTGAATGCGCTCCGGGTTGCCATTCGTGGCGAAAAGCTTCCGGATGTTGTTGCAGGCATTTCCAAAGAACAGATCTACGAAACTGCGGAATCGCTTAAATCCGGTCGGTTTACGGTTATCTTCTTTGGTATGGGTGTGACCCATTCACTCGGAAAGAACCATAATATCGATATTGCAATCATGGTCACCCGTGACCTCAATGACTACACGAAATCAGCTATCATACCGATGCGGGGCCATTACAATGTGACCGGCTCCGGACAGGTATGGGGATGGCAGTTCGGGTTCCCGTTCTGTCTTGACCTGACACGTGGATTTGCCCGGTATAACCCCGGCGATACGTCATCCAATGAACTGCTTATCCGTGACGAGATTGACGGAGTCTTTGTACTTGGGTCTGATCCCGGTGCACATTTTCCAGTTGGCTCGGTGAAGAAGATTGCAAAACTTCCGTCCGTCTGTATTGACCCGCATATCACCCCGACCTCTGCTGTCTCAAAAGTACACGTCCCGGTGGCATTCGTCGGAGTTGAAGTTGGCGGGTGTGCGTACCGTATGGACAATGTCCCTATTGAGACCAGAAAGGTCGTTGAACCACCGGAAGGAATGCTCACTGACGAAGAGTTTCTTCAGAAGGTTCTGACTCGTGTACGGACACTGAAGGGAGTAGCATAATCATGACAGATTACCTGATCAAAAATGGTTTTGTCTTTGACCCCATTCAGGGGATCAACGGAGACAAAGTGGATGTCGCCATAAAAGACGGCAAAATCGTCGATGCAGGGGATGTCAAAAATCCGACCGTTATCGATGCCACTGGCATGACTGTGATGGCGGCAGGTGTTGACATACACGCGCACGTCGCAGGCCCCAAGGTGAATATGGGCCGGAATTTCCGCCCGGAAGACAAACTCTTCCATGGTGTTGCTGGTAGCGGTATCAAGCGTATGGAGGGCGGATTCTCCGTTCCTACTGTTCTTAGAACTGCATACCTGTATGCACGCATGGGATTTGGCTTCTCCATGGAGGCAGCAATGCCGCCTCTGTATGCACGTCATACCCATGAGGAGATCCGTGACACCCCTATCATTGACCAGGGAGCGCTCCCGGTCTTTGGTAACAACTGGTTTGTCCTTGAATATTTCAAGGAGCATGAGATTGAGAACACCGCTGCATACGTTGCATGGCTTCTCAACCAGACCAAGGGATTTGGCATAAAGTGTGTGAACCCTGGCGGTACAGAGTCTTGGGGATGGGGTCTTAACTGTGAGACCGTTGATGACGTGGTTCCGTACTTTGATGTGACTCCCCGTCAGATTGTCTCCGGACTCATCGAAGCAAACGAATACCTCGGTCTTCCGCACTGTATGCATGTGCACGGGAACAGTCTTGGTGAACCTGGCAACTACGAAATCACCCTTGACACCCTGAAGATCGCAGAGGCCTTCAAGCCGCAGAATAAGTTCGGCCGTGAAGTTGTGCTTCACAACACCCACCTGCAGTTCCATTGTTATGGCGGCGAAAGCTATTCGTCCAAGTCCTTTGAGTCCAAGTCAAAGGAAGTTGTTGACTACATCAACTCTGTTGACAACATCAGCTACGACCTTGGTGTCGTAACCCTTGACGAAACCACCACGATGACGGCAGATGGTCCGTTTGAGCACCACCTCTCCGCCATGAACAACCTCAAGTGGGCGAACACTGATGTAGAGCTTGAGACCGGATCCGGTATTGTTCCGTTTATCTACAACCCGAAGACGTTCATTGCCGGTGCCCAGTGGGCAGTCGGTCTTGAATGTGGTCTCTTCATCAAAGATCCGATGAAGGCATACGTCACCACCGATGCACCCAATGCAGGACCACTGTGCCGCTATCCGCGTGTCTACAAGTGGCTCATGAGTGCACAGGCGCGTGAGGATATGCTTAACAACACGCTAAAATATGGTGACTCTATCCGTGAGCGTTGCTACATCGGTGAACTCGACCGCGAAATTTCACTCTATGAACTTGCCATGATGACCCGTGCAGGACCGGCAAAAACTCTTGGTCTTGGCCACATGTTCGGTTCACTCAAAGTCGGTCTCGAGGGTGATGTCGCAGTTTATCCGTACAACCCGGAAACTGACACTGATGACCCTGAGAAGATTGAGTATGCATTTGGCAATGTAGCGTATCTCATTAAGGGCGGCAGACTGATCGTGAAGGAAGGCGAAATCGTTGACATGGGCAACAAGCGCACTTTCTGGGTTAATGCCAAAGTAAATGACAATCCAAAGGTTGAGCGTGACATTTCAGAGAAGTTCCGCCGGTATTACACCGTGACGCAGAACAATTATACGGTTGATGGACACCACTTTGTGCCGAATCCGTATGTTATTGAGGTCGATGCAACAAAGTGAGGTGACAGAGATATGGCAAAAGTAATTCTTACCCCAACTCAGACCCCCACACTCTTCCTCGAGGCAGAGAACATCGCACCCGATGTCTTTGTAGGGAAGACTGCAGCAGAAATTGCAGCACTGCATGGATTTGTCGGAAAAACCGCTGTTACCCTTGGTGACTACTTTGCCGTTGAAGGTGCAGGGGGGCAGACAGCAGCTGACACCACCATTGTCATTAACGGTGATGTCAGCCGTGTGAAGTACATCGGTATGAAGATGACCGCAGGTGAGATTGTCGTCAACGGCAACGCTGACATGTATGTCGGTGGCTGGATGATCGGCGGCAAAATAACTGTTAACGGTAATATTGATGCATTTGCAGGGCTTGGTATGACCGGTGGCGAAATTATCGTCAACGGCAATGCAGGCAATTACCTCGGCGCAGCGTACCGCGGCGACTGGCGAGGTATGCAGGGCGGTGTGATCCGCGTCAGTGGCAATGCCGGCAGCGATGTTGGTACATTCATGCGTGGAGGGACCATCATCGTCGGCGGCAACATCGACGTGCATGTCGGCACACACATGGAAGGAGGCACTATCATCGTCAAAGGCAATGCAAAGAGCCGCGTTGGCGGACAGATGGTGAAAGGAACAATTTATGTCTATGGCAACATTGACGTAATGATGCCAGGGTTCCAGTATCGCAATGATGTTGACCTTGAAGTAGATGGCCAGAAAGGCAATTTCGCTCTGTATGAGGGAGACATGGGCGAACGTCATCCGAAACGTAAGGGTGAGGTTATCTACGGCCAGCTTTATATGAAATACTAAATCCTTTTTTTTGAAGTTTTTTCCCCGCATCATAGTTTCACTGGAAAGTCACCGGAATGACTGCATCTTTTCTCTATACACAGTACTTTAATGATGGATTTCGGCCCTTTAGGGCCGTTTAAGAGGGTGAATGGACGAGTGATTTTATGTGGAAACTCTGAATCCCCGGATTTTCAGAATTCCCGGCATGTAGACGTGTAACGCTCCCGATGGCAAAGAATGGTTTCATGACAGGCACCGTTAGTTATTACATGGTCACGTGAAATAAGTGAATTCGGTGCGGCAATGACAAGTATCCATGGTCTATCAGGATTTTGTTCTCTTTCCCCATCTCTCGGTATACGATAATATTGCATTTGGTCTGAAATCGGAAAAGACAGGCCCTGAGGGGATTGTTACACGTGTTCATGAAATGACAGAGATGCTTGGCATCACACATCTCCTCACGAGAGACACCATTAAATTAAGCGGCGGTGAGAAACAGCGGACAGCGATTGCAAGAGCGCTGATTATGCAGCCGAAAATACTGTTACCTGACGAACCGCTCAGTGCTCTTGACGAAAGAACCCGGGATAACCTCAGGAAAGAACTCCGCTCTCTGCATGAGAAATATAATACAACGGTTATCCACGTAACCCATAATTTCGAAGAGGTCTTTTCCCTTGCTGACCGGGTGGTTATCATGAACGAAGGAGAAATAATTTAGATAGGTGAACCTGACGAAGTGTTTTCAAAACCTAATTCTCCGTTTACTGCCAGTTTTGTGGGTGCTGAAAATATATTCCGGGGTAACATCACCTCTGGCAAAGGCAGTTCAACAATTATTGTTGGAAGTTTGAAAATTTCATCTTCCGCAACGGATGTTGAGGGGGAAGTCTACGCATCAGTAGGGCCTGAAGAGGTTATGAGATCAAAAATGCCGATCGATTCTTCAGCGAGAAATTCGTTTGAGGGTATCCTTACGTCTATCACAAACAACGGCTCAATGATAGTGATAGAGATTGATGTAGGCATACCGTTTATAACCATTCTTATAAGACGTGGGTTTTATGATATTGGAATTGATGAAGGCGACATGGTTCATCTGACATTTAAGGCTGCTGCGATTCATGTATTTTATTAATTTGTTATAGGAGTCAAAAATTCCGGTTGACTTTTATTTTTTTGTGCATGCTAATCGTTCCAAATATCATATGCCTTTTTTTGTAAGTCGCTCTGCCTGAATATTTGACGGAGACAACACATTGCGTCAATATACGTTTCAATAATTAATGTGGTAAAAAACAAGAACCATCAGGGTATCCCGCAGGATAACTGTTGAGTGGTGTGTGCAGAACGGTTGAGGCATAATCGGGATGGTTAGTACCACTGCGAGAGGTCTGATGTTCCGGTACTTTTTGTCTGGTGTGTCGGGGGACAAGTCGTAGGCATATCTGCCGGTGCAGGATATCGATACACCGGCGCCTTTAATCGTGTCCCAAACCGCCCTTCACCCGGCCTTGCATCCTTTACGTCTGAAGCCACCTCATGGAGAATGGCACTCGTGTTGTCGGCCTGATGGACAGCCCATGCCTCCACCGTCTGTGGTTTCGGGTCTCCGTACGGGCCGTGGTGGGTCTGGACAATATGGAGCAGATGGCTGAGATCCTGTTCGTCCACAGCCATCTCACCCGCCATCTGTTGAATGATGGAGATACCCGGGCTGATATGACCAAGGAGAGAATATGTTGGTAGCTGTAAATACGAGAAGCCCTGATCGATAAAACAGACAGCCTTTCCCACATCATGGAGAAGTGCCCCCGCCATTGCTATATCCCGGTCTGCAGAGATGCCTTCTGCACCGGTAAGGAAGGCTTCCGCATACCTGGCCACCTCCAGCGTGTGTTCGGCAAGCCCGCCGCGGTATGCATGGTGCTTCGCCCGTGCGGCGGGAACGAAAAAGAAGGCCGGATAGGAGGAAAAGACCTGCTCTACCAGGTCACGCAGTCCCGGGCGGGTGATACCTGCTGCCATCCGGAAAAGTTTGGCACGGTTCTTTTTGCAGTCAGCAGGCGAGAAGACAAAGTCATTAGCCTCAAGCAGGGTATGGTCAACGGGGCCGCCGGGGAGATGCTCAATACCTTCGTTTACACTCATCTGCAGTTCGCCGTTATAGACAGATGCCTGCCCGGTGATCCGGTGAACCATCCCCTCCCGGATGGCATTGCAGGCCTCTGCCACCTGTTTGTTCTGGCCGTTCACGCCCCATATCTTGCATGCCATCGTGCCGGTCGCATCACTGAGTGTGCAGGTGATATACTGCCCGCGTTTGCCTTCCCGAACCTCAGCATTGCTGATGACAAAGAGGTCATCAACCTGATCCCGGTCTTTGATTGACAAAA
>CAZBYH010000068.1:0-8428 GCA_964496155.1 uncultured Methanoculleus sp. | reverse complement strand
TCCTCAAGAGGTTTAAGACCGGAAGAAATCTGGCTTTGGCAGTTATTTCTGAAGTAAAAGCAAACCGGATTCTTTACCGGGATGCCTTCCATCTGCTTGGTGTGAAAAATATTGAATCTCTGGATAGATTTGCAAACACTCTGGGCTATTAATATGAAATATCTGCTTGATTCGAATGTATTTATTGAGGCGAAGAACACAATATCGAAAAGATAGCTGCGATATTCCCCAATGTCATCAGCCGAGGTTTTGTTTTGTGGATTTTTAAACCGACACACTTGTGGATTTTAAAGACGGCATTGACAGTAAGGTAGAGAAATGTGTGAGAAACACACAAAATACGTTGCAAAAATGTGTACTGGACACACACAATATATACTTAATAGTAAAAGTGGGCGTTTTTACACCAAACTATACCCATAAGAAATGCAAGGGAAGAGATTCAAACCCTTGGATACCTTCGTACCTGGATCTTTAAGATTATCTGTTTTGGTCGATCATCGCTGTCGCATCACAACAGCTGAATTCTATCATGCAATAGATTAGACATATGTCTAATCAATTGGTTTTGTAGAAATCCTCCGATAGAATACCGACCTAAAACCCGATCATACAGGAGTTCCAATAATAGTTAACCACAAATTAAAGCAGAAATACGAAATAAACGCCTTTGAACAGGTCCATCAATCTTATAAAAATCTCTCCAGAGATCATACAAGAATCAGGATTACCTCTCTATTTATCTATTTTTTCAAATCAGAAATTCGATCACCATCAGCTTCTTTCACGGATTATTTTAAAAGAGGAAATAGGATTTGATTATCGTACTTTCTGTGAGATATTAACGTTATTACCACCAATACGGGAGTTATTGGGATTAAAAGAAATCTTGTTGAATGCGCCGTTTCGATGATTAAAGGAGGTATAGCGATACCCTGCGTCCGAGAAGGCATTACAATCAGCTAAAAAAGAGATCTAAATCAGGATCATACTTCACACGATGCTTCCGGAAAAATGTGGATAGGTTTTTTACGGAGCCAATATAATTAAAACTCTTGATTTCAAGAGTTTTCAATGCTAAAATAGGTTACACCCTATAAATCAAACCCTATATCCGGTCTTTTCGCCAGTAATTATTTGCTGCCGCTATTGTTTGGAACTCAATTGCAACAACCTGACTTGCGGCAGTGAGACTATTCGGATCTGAAGAGTATTTTGGACGACCTTCTTTTAAAACGTCGAGGTCTGGCTGAATGTTGTGAATGGTGTGACGAGCCATCAACATCGCTAAAGCACGCCCTTCTTCAGGAGTTGCAGTAATTAATGTCCCCCCGGGAACTAAAACCAATTCTTTTTCTGGCAGATGATTCATGATATACCTCCTTTTTTTACGTGGTAATTTTAATTAACCTAAGGTGATACGATATACCCACGTTATTATAAATGTATCGACAGTTATACAAAATAGTAATAAATTGCAAGGTTTGCATCACCATCTAACAACGATACCATTACAACCTTTAAATGCATTTAAAAAAATTCAACGGGGCTCATTTCGATAGTATCTTTGCCAGGTTCCTTTGGTTGATCAAGAATTATATTGAAGTTTCGTACCTATTCAGCCATGAGACCCTGAACAGAGAATACAACGTTTTTTCCACAAAAATGCGAGGGAAGGGATTCGAACCCTTGAATACCTTCGTAACTGGATCTTAAGTCCAGCGCCTTTGGCCGGGCTTGGCTACCCTCGCACAGAAAAACACCGAACCCGGAGCCAAACCGGAATACGGAGACCCAGCCGCTGACACATATATCGTCAATCTGCCATTTCCGCCTGAGATAATGATCTTCAATGCATCCCGCAAACCCCATCCCGGAGTTCTGGATAGTATAGATTGTTGTTCTGGGGTAAAAATGTGGTGGAGTGAAACGCCCAACTCATAGGTGAACGACCCCCACACCGTCTGCAAAAACCTGTGAGTCAGGGAACAACCCGAAACATCCCCTTCGGCACATGAATCTCAAACCGTGCCCCAACCCCGGGCGTACCGGTCTCAGTTATCGTACTACCCGTGATCGCAAGAATTTCGCGGGAAAGAAAGAGCCCAAGACCCGAATTCTTGAAATACTCCCTCCGGAATATCTTTTCCTTGACCTCTACAGGAATTCCTACGCCATCGTCCTCACAGACGATGACCAGTTCATCAGTCAACACGTTCGCATAAAACGAAATCTCTGTGATGGTTTCCCCATGCTTCACGGCATTATCAATCAGATTATAGATAACCTTCTCAAACAGCGGGTCGGCAAACACCTCGACATTATCAATAGTGTTGACAATCCTGACTGTTTCGAATGACGGTGTCTCTCTGACATCTTCAATGACACTCAACACATCAAACCAGTCGGGCGCCTGTTCGCCAAGATCCTTATAATACCCGGTAAATGTGATCTGCCGCTCAATCGTCCCGACTGCCCCTGAGATCATTTTGAGATACTCCTTCGTCTTTGTGCCATGCGGGATCTCATCTTCGAGCTCGATAATCTCGAGATACCCCGCAGCACCTGTTATCTGGTTGAGGATGTCGTGGCGGGTGATCGTCGAAAGAAGATTGAGTTTCCGGTTGACCCCGCGTATTGCATCTTCGGACTGCTTGCGTTCTGTGATGTCCCTGCCAATGCCGAGCACTCCTGCAACATCTCCATCAGAGGTGTAAAGAGGCGTCCGGACCGTTTCAAGGAGAGCACACCTCCCATCGGTGGCAAATGTCACCCATTCTTCATGTGTGGTGGGTTTTCCTGCCAAAACTGCCTGGCAGTCATTCTCCCGGAAGAAGTCGGCAATCTCCTTCGCAACAAAATCATAATCGGTCTTCCCGATAATCTCACGCTCTTGTACACCAAGGAGCAACTCAAACATCGAATTACAGGTGAGAAATACGCCTTCTTTATCCTTGAGCCAGATCAGATCAGGTATTGTCTGAATGAGAGTACGCAGGCGTCCTTCGCTCTCCCGGAGCCTTTCCTTTGCCTTTTTACTCTGGGTGATATCACGGGCGATGGTGCATGACAATTCCTTTCCTTCAAAGATGATACGATACTTGACGATATCCACCGGATATTTGGTCCCGTCCGGTTTCCGGTGCACCGATTCGAAACGGAAAATACTCTCTCTTTCAAGTTCTGACCAGACATCCTCCCAATCTTCAGAAGAGATATCCGGATTAATATCATGGATGGTCGTGCCTGAAAGAGAGCTGGATTCAATACCAAATGACGTGCATGCCTGTGCATTGGCATACACAATCAGACCAGCCCTGTTGACAAAATATATCTCGTCCGGAGAGTGATCGAATGCGAACTGTGTTCTCTCGAGCAGTGTTTCGGCCTCTTTTCTTTGGGTAATATCGTCAAGGATAAGCCGTGCACCATCAGGGGCATCCCCTTTCAGTATCGGTGAGATATGCACCCGGAGAAAGACTTTTTTTCCCCAGACCGAGGTATACTGCACCTCATAATCAGGATACTCTGCACCATTCCCGATGACATCTTTCAAAACATCCGTAAACCCGGATTCTATGACATATTTATTTTGGAAAAGATTGATCTCAGTCGTCTTTTCGATTGACGGAGAACCAAGCATCTCAGGCACTTTATAATTTGCATAGGTTATCCACCCGTCCCGGTCACAGGTCAGAATCCCGATGGGTGCATTGTCTGCCAGATCGCGGTACTTCTCCCTGCTTATCCGGAGATCCTCCTCGATTTTCATTTTCTCGGTTACATCCTCGTGAACCGAGAGTATGCACTGACGCCCCTCGAATGTGATCATAAGACCGGATAACCGCAGGGTTTTGTGAACGCCGGTGAAGGTAACGACGCTTATTATATAATCAGAAACAATTCCACGGGTACGGAGATCACGGAGCCATATATCTCTCAGTTCCGGTTTCTCCCAGATGTCAGTTACATTGAAACCCGTGACATCTGCCTCTCCCAGATCAAAGAAATCGAGAGATTTAGCTTTGGCTTCACTTTGAGAGAATGCACCACTAACCTCCGCTAATTCTTTGACATCAAAGACATCGAGAGTCTTTTTGTTTACCAAAAGGACCTGACCCTCAAGTGATATGACGCTCATCGATAAGGGAATCTCACTGAGTATACGACGGAACTCGTCTTCACTCTCTTTCAGCCTGTTTTGCGCTTCAGTAAGCTCATTCATCGGCGAAAACCGTTTATATCCTTCTGATGCATCCTTCCCTGTCATACCATACGATCTCCCGGAGAGTCCCCTGGTTGTGAAAACATGCAGTAAAAAATGTTCTCACTGAGCATATATACACATGGATCATACCCGATTCCAGCTGTAAATGCTGCGATTACCGCACAAAACACCTGCGTTCAGGCTATCAGAGACAGCTCCTATCAGCTTCGGCAGATTGCTTCTCTATTCTGGATTACCCTACGACAGACCAATGAATCGGGCATCAAAATAGTGTTTTTGCACACACGAATGCACCAAATGAAAAAAATCTCTCCGGCAGGCACCAGAAAGAAAAATGAGAGCGATATCCCTCACGCCGGATATCAGTTCTTTGGTTCCCTTCACTCAATCGCAATCCGGCGCTTGGTTTCAATAGCGCGGATTGGCAAACGAATCTCAAGCACCCCGTTTTCAAAGGACGCTTTCGCGTCTTCCGGATTCACTGCCTGTGGGAGAGGCACGACACGGGATTGAGAACCATACCTCCGTTCACGGAGATAATATCGATTCAGATCTCCTTCCTCTCCCTCCATTTCTTCCCGCTCCATCTTACGTTCACAGGTTATCTGAAGCGCCTTGGGAGTGAGCAGCTCCATTGAGATATTCTTTTTCTCAACTCCCGGGGCCATGTCAGCAGTGACAATGACCTCATTATTGTTCATGCTCACATCCACCTGGAATACACCATGTCCTCTCCCTGCCCCAAAGAACGGAACAATATCACGCCCCTCCTCCGTCTCCGGCAGGGTGAGGGAAGATTCATCAGGCGATACAATATTCATCATCTGATCCATCTGACGTCGAATATCGTCAAACTCGTCATAAAATGACCATCTGTGCGGTCTTCGTAACATAACATATCACCCACTACAGTCTGCTCCCTGCATACCCGAACCAACAATCAGTCATCGTCATTTCGCGCAGGCACAATTATGCGGTCACCTACAGCAGAACAGTCCATTCAGCTATCACAGGGGTAGCCAGATATTGCCACGCAACATATTTAAAGCATGTGATCATCTGAAAAACAAACTTCAATCCGCCCGTATTTACATCAAAACGCCATTAATATAGCGTATCCATCCGAGAGCTTTCATTTACATTCTTTATCAAACGAAAAAAAGAAAACAGATGAATTCCCGCTTTTCAACCAATACCACACAGGGATTCATACCAAAATACCTTCCAGGGGAACACCTCAACCAAAATCCACCCTCCGGAACCCATCCACCAGACCATTTTATCGCATCCTCAGTCCAAGAAAAGACCAGTGAACACAAAATGATCAGATATACAGAAGGAGGAGGAATCACAGAAACCATACGCCCACGTCCCCTCCACCTGGTACCAATACTTTTCGCCATCATCGCAGTCCTAAGCATCGCGGCTGTTCCCGTGTCGGGATACCAGATGAGCAACCAATCCTACCAGGCGGTTTCTGCCTGGTACACCGATGACCTCATCGCCGCCTACGGAAACGTGCCGGTATACGCTCCGGATGGAACGGTCATCTCTACCGGCATCATCGAAGGTCTTTTGGATGAAAAAGCGTTATGGGATTGGTATTACGAGATTAACCTGATCGTAAACGATACCTCACCAGACATGAAGGCGTATTACTTTCCGGAGGGACCGGTCATTAGCTATGGACACGACATCCTCGGAACAATCTGCATCGGCATCTGGGAAGAGGCGGACACCGACCGGAAAACGCGAAACGACATCTATACCATCATCGACGCGGCAGCCCGGGAACGAGGGATTGCAGATGTTCCTGTCATATTTATCAGAGAACCCATAGTCGATATAAAACCCCTGCTCTGGGCAGACTCAAACGATATGCCCATAATGAAACCGCTATATGACATCGCAAACGGCTATCCGAGTCTGACTACACCGGCAAAGAAACAAAATTCATACGGGATGGAGCTGACAAAACAGCAGCCCCCGTCCGGCATACAACCCATCGGGCACGCTTCGATCTCATTCCTCATCTCATTCCTGTCGCGACAGTAGTGAGCTATCGCCCTGCAACAGCTGAGGGGCATGCTCCTATACAGCACCGGGTAACGTTGCACCAACACCAGATACCCTACAACAACACCAGATACGCCACAATCGAAAGCAAAAACGCAAACAACAGAATCGCCACTCCCAGCGGAGCAACGAACGTAAGCATCGCGTTCACCGTGCTCGCCAGCTGTGAAACGCGGTTTGACCCGAACACCGTCACCCCTTCCACCCAGCCGGTGCCGCCCGCCGCCTCGGCAGGTGCAAGGTCTGCAATCGCCGCACGCACCGCATCCTCCAGATAAGGGATAATCACCTCAGTCGAAACCCGGTAACCCACCGGATTTCTGCCGGAGATGGTATTCACCACATGAGAATCGGTGGTCATAATCTCGCACTCATCAACGAGCGTCAGCAGATGATCCCGCAGCACCTCGCGAACCCCGTGCTCCACATTATTCCCGTCAAAAAGCACGTAGGCCGTCACCTGCCCCTCTACACGGACGGCAAGCGCCATAATGCCCAGGTCGCCAAACCCTTCCTCACGCGAGAACGGCACTTCCCGATGACCCGCTCCCGCCTCAAAGAGAGAGCAGGGCAGATTTGCACAGCCAACTGCTGCCGCCTGTGCTGCCCTCCAGTATTCATAGGCAGGAAGCGAACCCGCCACGATCGGCTCGGTCACATCCACCATGCAGTTGTGAGCATCCACAAATGCAACATGCCGGTAGTGACCCCTGCACTCCGCCATCACCGCAAGGCCGATGGCATACTCCAGGTCCTCGGTCTTCTCCGGGGACCGGGTTGCAACAAGGAGCAGAGTATCGCCAAGCCCCTGTGCGCAGATATCCACCGTCCCGCAGGTATACCGGCAGGAAGGCGTCGCCATCGGAGAAAAATTTACATCCTTCCGGGACGCCTTCACCGCATCCGCCATCAACGTCACCTCACTCTCGGAGACCAGATTAAAGTCATGCGTCGCACACCCGTGGGCGACAAAGGTGTCCCGGCCCAGCATATCGTGGAGTATTTTTGGCAGATTCGCCCCACCAATCTCCCCCATCGGGCCGGGATGCAGATTCGGCACGGTAAACGTGATCTCATCCCGTTCTTCCCGGCGCAGGAAGAGTGAAGCCTGCTGGACATAGACATCCTCACCAATCTCCATAAAGAACTGATCCAGTGCCTTGTCACCATCGGTATTGTGGGCGATGAACGCATTGATTAAGTGAAGGGCGCTGATGCGGAAGTTCTTCTTCAGGGGCCGCTCCACCATCCAGATAAAGAGCAACACTCCACAGCCGAAGAGCAGATGCAGAGCAATCACGAAATACAGGAAATGCATATCGAAATAGTAGGTGCCCGTCACTGCTGCTGCCATACTCTGCAACGCCGCAGCAGGCACCATCCGGCCCAGCCGGTAATCAGCAATCCCTGCGAGGACTATCAGCCGGACCGCAAAGACCACCCCCAGTGCCACCGCAAAGAGCACATTATAGAAATTCGGATACGGCAGGAACGTCAACAGCAGACTCACAATCACCTGAAAGACCATGCAGGACATTGCAAGAAGTCCTGAGCGATTCCAGGTCATCCTGCCCCCGACACACTCAACAAAAGGCTTTGTCAAAACAAAGGCAAGCAGTGCAGGAATCACATACCCTAAAAATCCAAATACCAGCAGGTAATTACGCCCACCGATATAACCGGCTCCGTCGATAACAATCCCTAATAAAAGGATAATCGCAACCGAACGCGGCCATGCAGGTGCGGAAAAAATGAACCGGGAAAGGTCTTCCAGTATCGTATTTCCGCCTTTTTCTGTCAGATTTTTCACCCCGGACGGTATATCTCTATTAAATTTGGTCGAATATTATATATTGGATATGATAACCCATCAGGGCAGAGACACCGGTGACAGTGCACCAAAATGCGTCCGGTAGCGTGCCGCCATCCGTTCCCAGTCAGGCAGATTCGTCTGGCACCCGGCCTTCTCCACCACAAAAGATGCAACCGTGGTGCCGATCTCCATCGCCGTCACCGGGTCATACCCCCGATTCTCTGCCGTTAAAAATCCCGCACGGAAGGCATCACCGGCACCCGTCGGGTCAACGAGCGCAACCGGAAGGGAAGGCACACGCACCTCTTCCC
>CAZBYH010000067.1:1538-8497 GCA_964496155.1 uncultured Methanoculleus sp. | reverse complement strand
CTTTTTGTAGGCATGCAGGGTTTCACGGAGACGTTCTTCTCCGTCTTCACCCAGTGTTTTGCCAATAATATGCTCGATCTGTGCGATTCGTTCTTTGCCGACACCCACGTTTGGGCGCGGTAATCCGCCGAGATAGAAGACACGGTCAAGAACAGCAGATGCTTCAGGTCCAAACTGGCGATAAACATCCTTCTCATCGATAAAAAGGGGCACCCTCGCCTCATCAAACCCGATAGAAAGGTATGCCTCCCGCAGGCGTGACGTGGTCTCTGCTATGGGGTGGCGACGGGCAGATTTGTATCTGTACCGCGGGTATTTGTCCTCTGCCCCAACCGGATCGATGATCTCTGGCCCTTTATTCCAGGCGTGTTCAAAGTCATTGCGTGCCAATTCCCGATATTCATCTGGATTAAATTTCATTTTTACCGCCGTGTGAGACAGACCACCCGGGATACCGGGCTCTGATCGTGGACTTCGTAATCACAGTACTTCGTAATTTCGTTTGCAAACGCTGCCACATACTCATGGGTCGGCATATGCGCACGAGTAAGACGATTGCGCGAGTAGCCAAGATACATGTATCCCTTTACTTCGACATAGAGGGGGGAGGCATCCTGAATCAGACGTGCATACCCTTCAGGACGGATGTCATTGAGCCCTTTGACAACGGTGATGCGTATTGCAGACCGCCTGCTTCCCAAAAGGGAGAGACTCTCCTTTACCTGTTCCCACGAGTCCTCCATTGGGCGACAGACACGTTTGTATGTTTCCTCGTCCGGCCCGTCCAGAGAGACATAGGTCTGGTACGGATTGCACCGCTGAATCATATCTGGTCGTGTGCCGTTTGTCACCAAAAATGTGGTAAATCCTGCGTCATTCAGGAGCGTAAAGAGCCGGGGCAACTGGGAGTAAAGGGTGGGTTCACCGGATAGGGAGACTGCTGCCATATCAGGTGTGAGAGCCTCTTCCCAGAGGTTTGGCTCGACCTTGCAGTTTGCCACCGGATTATATCCGGCAAGGGCCTTTTTCTGCAAGAAGTGCAGACGATCCATGATGACCTCTGGTGGGCACTCCTCCTCTTCGACCACTTCATACTCCATTGATCGCCAGCAGAAGAGACAACGCTGGTTGCATTTCAGGGTTGGGGTCATCTGAACACAGCGGTGGCTTTCAATACCATAGAACTGTGCCTTGTAACACATATCTCCCCCGAGGAGCGTCCGTTTATTCCACATACATGGCTTGAGAGCTGCGGAGGAGCGGGGGGAAAAAAACTGGTAGCCCTGTTTTAACAGGGCCCTACATGCTTCTGATTGCATCGATACCAAGGGTTTCGAGCACTTCGCTCAGGGTATTCTGTGCCGCCCGGACAAGAGTCAGCCGGGCATCCCGCACCCCCGCCTCTGCTTTGAGGACGGGGTCGGTGTGGTAGAACGCATTGAAGAGATCGGCGAGGTCACGGGCATATATTGCAAGGTGGTGAGGATGGAGTTCTTCTACCACGGTCCGGAGCACAACCGGGAAGAGGCCGATCTGCTTTGCAAGAGCCATCTCCGATTCAGTGGACAGTTCATACACCGGAGTAAAGTCGCCTGCCTTCTGGAGGATAGAGCAGGCTCGTGCATGGGAATACTGAATGTACGGGGCGCTCTGGCGTTCAAAGTCGAGTGCCTGCCGCCAGTCAAAGACCGTGCTCTTTTCCTGAGAAACACGGACGATGTCATAGCGTATCGCACCGATGGCAACAGATGCCGCAATTGCCCGCCTTTCCTCTTCAGGGAGTTCCGGCCGGCGGTTTGTCACCTCATCAAACGCCTTCTTTGTCACCTCGTTGATGAGTTCGTCAGCAGAGATGAACTTGCCGGCACGGGTGCTCATCGAGCCTTCCGGAAGACTCACAAACTCAAAGAAAACAATTTCCGGGGCTTTTTCTCCGAGAAGTTTCATCGTTGCCTGCAACTGGGCACCAATGAGTTTGTGGTCAGCACCCAGCACGTTGATGAGACGGTCAAAGTGTTCTCCCTTCCATGCATGGTAGGCAAGGTCACGGGCGGCATACACGCTCGTGCCATCTGAACGGCGGAGCACATACTGCTTCTCAAACCCACATGCGGTGAGGTCAACGGCGAGAACATCATTGTGGGAGGCCTCGGGAAGCGCTTCTGCCCGGTTGAGTATAGCGGTCATTGAACCGTCCTGCACGAACCCGGACTCCCATACAAACCGATCATGGGGAGTATTGAGCCGGTTGAGCGTGATCTTTATTCCCTCTGCACAGAGGGATACCGCCCGGCGGAACTTCTCGACAATCTCGGGGTCTCCCTGTTCAATGAGGCCCATCCGTCGGTCTATCTCCTCTTTTATCGACGGGTCCGCCTCGAGCGCACGATTTGCCGCCACATAGACACGGGCGACATAATGGTCGTCTTTTTCTCCTTCATTCTGCGGGATATCGAGGAAATCAAAACCCCACGATACGATTGCAATCTGACGGCCCATGTCGTTCAGATAATACTGCACGTCGATGTCATACCCTGCTTTCCGGAATGCCCGGGATAACGTGTCACCGATGACCGAGTTCCGGATATGTCCCACATGTAATGGCCCGTTGGGGTTTGCTGAGGTATGTTCAATACAGATCCGGTCCGGCACATCCGACCGGCGGCCGTAGCCCGGCTGGGAGGCTGCCTTTACCACATCGGCGACATATCCTCTTCCAAAAACAAAGTTGATGTAGGGGCCGGTGGTGGAGACAGAAATCCCCGCATCAGCTAACGTTTCCGTAATTGCTGCCGTAACTTCACCGGCAATCGCCATAGGACTCTTTTTCTGTGTCTTTGCGAGTGCAAAGGCAACGGTTGACGCAAGGTCAGCATGGTCACCCCCATCACTAAGGAGCACATCTGCAGCTCCTGTTGCGTCTTTCAGGGCTGTTTCAACAGCCCGGTATGCATCCTGGTACATCAGTATCCTGTCCTGTATCGCAGTATAGCCGCTATTCCGCCAAAGGCGTTATAAAGAATCGATCCTTCTTCAAAATCATTGGATATGATTATCACTCTGGTAGCGGTTGCATCGGCAAGTTCCGTCAGTTCATCGATGATATCCGTCTCTTCTTCGAGGTAGAGCGGTGCAGTGCAGTCCGGACAGGTGCCCAGATCGATATCTTGTGCAGACTTGCCCGGTTCCACCGTCACTGTCTCTTCCTTGGCATATTCACAACTCTGGCACCGGATGCTAAGCCTTTCTTTGCGCAGATCCTCTGAAAGGAGGAGTATGTCAACCGCACCGATTTCGAGATTTTTGCGCACTGATTCCTCTCCATACGCGGAGGCACTCTCATCCTTGATCAGTTCTTTCAGGAACCGGTCCATGACAGACTTCTCCTTCATCACCTCAACGCCGCGGAGCGCTTCCTGTGCATTGTCCACGAGTTCACTTAGGCCGGATTCGTTGGTGTATGATACATCAAAAAGGCCAATGAGCCGTTTCTGGAGTTCATGATGCAGATAACCCCCTTCTGCAAACTCCTCTTTTGTAGGCATAGGGCCACCGATAAGGATTCCTTTGAAACGGTTATAGAAGTCTGGTTCTGCCATGAAGACATCGGTTGCCCGGTCAGCGACTTTTTTATAATATTCATTGATGGCAATGAGGCGCAGACGTTGGAAACGCATGGCGGACTGACCACCTTTCCTCTGTTTTCCGGGAACCGTGGATGTCACACCGGATGCAGGTTCGATGCGGTTTCCGCGCAGGAATCCGAGATATGACTCACGTCGGTCGAGGACAAGAAGTCCGTAGACTTCTTTCTCCACAAGCATCTGCTCCATCGGTTCCAGTTCGAAGCGCGAGGAACATCGGTACATATAGAGAGGCACGACATCAGGAGGCTCAAAGATGGCGCAGTCCATATCCGTACGGTCCCCGCCTATTTTGACTGCTCCGCAGAAGATGGCAAGGCCGTTTTTCGGCGGTTTATTGTAATATTTCAAACGTGAAAGAATGGATGAGATGGCACTCTGAACATTCGTGCGTGTCTGTTTACTCTTAATATTGGCACATTGTCCGAATTCATCCTTTAATTGAGAGGTGACATCATAGATCTGCTTGTCGGGAGGGATGTATATGGTAATTAGTTCTGTTCCGCTGCCCTCTTTCTGCTTCAGCCGTTCGAGGGTCTTTTTAAACTCATAGCGCTTTCGTGCGCTGTCCATCTCCACTTCTTCTGCCATGCTTGGGTTTGCCTCCAGGTGGCAAATTGCTAATATAATTCTCTCTCAGGAGCATTAAAAGGTGAGTATAATACGGGTGATCATGGTGCCCATCTCTGCGTTGTTCCGATGGGCTATCATTGTTTGGTTCAAAATTATTTTGTTTCTCTGCTGCATTGAAGGGAGGGGATATTTTTGGTAGGAATGACTGTGTCTGGAGATGAATGGAATAATCACACTGGTTTGACCTTCGCTATGTCGGGGAGTCTCTCCGCCGCTTTCCCACACGTCAGAACGCAGAAGTCGAAATTTCAGGGTTTTGCACAGAAAACTGAACAATTTGTTTCATAGTTCAGGTCTGCCCCGGAAATAGTGATACGCGAGGCAGATGGTCTTTGCATCTATGATGCGGCCGTCCCGGATCATCTCCGCCATCTCGCACAGGGAGAGTTTTACCACCTCAATTTGTTCATCCTCATCCATTGCGTAGGCATCAGATGGAGAAAGATCGTGTGCCTCAAAGAGATAGATTATCTCATCAGTGTATCCCGGAGCCGGGTAAATTTTTCCCCGGGGGATCAGGGTATCTGCCGCCATGCCAGTCTCCTCGATGAGTTCACGGTATGCGGTCTCTTGCGGGGTCTCACCGGGGTCTATCGTGCCTGCGGGAACCTCATAGATCCACTCCCCGACAGCAAAGCGATACTGCCGTTCAAGATAACAGCAGTCTCCTTCAATGGGCAGCATCGCAACCGCATGTCCGGGGTGGACGACCTGGCGTTCCTTTACCGCACCGGAAGGCAGGGTAAGGGTCACGGTTTCAAGGGTAATCTTCTTTTTTTCCGTGACAGCTGGTGCAGTCATTTACGCACCTCATAGGGAATTGGATCTTTTTTCCCTGCCTTCCGGAAGGCTGCTAAACGGTAATGGCATGAATCACAGGTGCCACAGGCAGGCACACCCGACCGGTAGCATGACCAGGTGTCCTCGTAGGGCACCCCGAGGGAAAATCCCTGCTTCAGGATTTCGGTCTTTGACATATTCACAAATGGCGCCATCAGTCTGATATGAGTTTCATCCGCAGTTCCGGTATCAATCACCTGCTGGAATGCCTCAATAAATTGGGGGCTGCAATCCGGGTAACCTGCATAATCCGATGCCTGGACTCCGATAAAAATTGCCTCTGCCCCACGGGCTTCTGCAAGGGAGGTGGCGATTGCAATGAGATTCGCATTCCGAAACGGCACATAGGTATTGGGGACACCTGCTCCGACTTCAGCATGATCCTGTATTTCCATTGTAGTATCCGTCAGGCTGGAACCCCCAATCTGACTGAGATAGTCCAGATTCACGGTGAGAAATTCCTCGGCATCCAGAGACGCAGCGATCTTTTTTGCACATGCGAACTCCGTGTCCTCAGTCGGTTGTCCGTAACGGAGGTGCAGGGCAATGATGTGGTATCCCATATCCCGGGCCACATAGGCAAGGGTGGAGGAATCCATCCCGCCGGAAATGAGGCAGACTGCTTTCACGTCACTTCACCCCGATGGATTTGTGGAGCTGGAGCTGGAAGCGTGCCTCAATGCCTTCTTCCAAAATAAATTTCGCAATTTCCCGATAATTTCCGCCCCAGACAGGGGAGATGAAGATCGTAGCTGCAATATCGTGGGACTCGATGACCTCCTGTGCATACAGGCAGTCAGTGCGATCCATTACCACAAATTTTACGGAATCTTCCGGCCGAAGGTCGGCAAGCAGAGCAGGGTCTGACTCTTCACCGGACGATGGGCATTTGATATCCATGCTTATCGTGGCATACTCCTGTACGCCCGTGAAGCAGAGTGTACCATTCGTCTCGATTTCAATACGGTAGCCGGCATCCCGGAGACTCGTAAGTAGTTCCTTCAGCTCGTTTTCCTGAAGCAGCGGTTCTCCGCCGGTGACGATGATGTAGCTGGGCATGCCTGCAGATACCGCAGATACGATTTCGTCTATGCTCATCCTGGTGCCGGCACCATGTGATTCAGGAGTATCACACCACGCGCATCTGAGGTTGCAGCCGGCACAGCGGATGAAGGTGGCCGGAATACCCTGCCTGAGGCCTTCGCCGGATAGGGAAGAGAATATTTCAATTATGTTCATATCACATCAAAGGTGAGCTGGGCATAGCAGGACGTAGACTCCCAGACACGTATTTTAGTCACGGAGGCGGGAATTCCTTCTGCAGTGCAGGATTCATCCAACAACCCTGCAATAATATGTGCAAGATTCTCTGATGTTGGATCCCCCTCGGTGGTGATGACCTCCTGGAAGGCGGAGAGGCACTCAACCATCGGGTCTTTGCGGTTGAGGATGACCTGGTGATCAAACCGGTTTACTACCTGTTTGATACAGTTATAGTCCACGAGGATCTGTGTTTCAGCATCGGCCTCTCCGGTGATCCACACCTCAACACGCCACTGGTGCCCATGCAGGCGGTAGCACTTGCCGGTGTAATTGAGAAGGCGGTGGCTGGCCTCAAAATAGGCTTCCTTGTATATTGTCATGCTCATAGCTATGAAAAATCATGGGTGAGGATACTATATGATGGCTGTCGTAGTGGCCCCGGCCCACAGGGCAGCCTACCTCATACCACCCTGCGCACAGGACAACGGGCGCGCGCAGATGAGATGCCCCGGCACCATGTCGCACGACACCTTTTATTAGTCAACCAGTGTAAATATATAGGCAGAAATCTGGTATGTC
>CAZBYH010000067.1:0-1438 GCA_964496155.1 uncultured Methanoculleus sp. | reverse complement strand
CTTGAGAAGGTCGGAGTGGAAGCAAAACAGCCGAACTCAGCTATCCGGAAATGTGTCCGTGTTCAGCTGATCAAAAATGGTCGTCAGGTCACTGCATTTGCAGTCGGCGACGGTGCTATCAACTTCATTGATGAACACGATGAAGTCACCATTGAGGGCATCGGCGGTCGTCTCGGCCGTTCTAAGGGAGATATCCCGGGCGTCAGGTTTCAGGTCATTGGAGTGAACAATGTCTGTCTCCGTGAAATGGTCCTTGGTAAGAAGGAGAAGCCGCGCAGGTGATCATGATGACAGAAAAAGATATTCAGACAGGTGTCGTTGTTGAAGAAACGGGTATGGAAGCACCGGATGAGGCAAAAGCAGCTGACCCCGGACACCTCCTCTTCAACAAGTGGGACCTCTCAGACATCGAAATCAAAGACCCGGGCATGCTTCGCTATATCAACACCCAGTCGATGATTGTGCCACATTCATGTGGAAAGCTTGCAGGCACCCAGTTTGCAAAGAGCAACATGCTCATTGTCGAACGTCTGATTAACAAGCTCATGCTGACAGAGAAAAATACCGGTAAAAAAGAGCTTGCCACCCGTATTGTCAAGGATGCATTTGACATCATCAATCAGAAGACAAAGAAGAACCCGGTGGGAGTTCTCATCGACGCCCTTGCAAATGCAGGACCTCGTGAGGAGACCGTCCGTTTGAAGTACGGTGGTATCAATGTGCCAAAGTCCGTTGATACCGCACCGCAGCGTCGTGTTGACACAGCATTGATGTTTATTGCACGTGGCGTTCACCAGGCATCCCACAAGAAAAAGAAGTCGGCAGCAAACGTCCTTGCAGACGAACTCATTGCGGCAGCAAACGGTGACGTCCGGTGCTACTCTGTTGGAAAGAGAGAAGAACGCGAACGTGTGGCTAAGTCTGCACGATAGAACCCAATACTCTTTTAGAGAATCACTATGACACGAAGGCGAAAAATGGTCGAGCGGGTCACAACCCTGATGAGCCAGCCGGAGCAGATCCGCAACATCGGTATTGTCGCACACATTGACCATGGTAAAACGACCCTCTCTGACAATCTTCTTGCCGGAGCAGGAATGATCAGCGAAGAAATTGCCGGAAAGGCATGTTGGATGGACTCAGACGAGCAGGAACAGGCACGTGGTATCACTATCGATGCTTCAAACGTCTCGATGGTTCACGAATATAAGGGAAAAGAGTATCTCATCAACATGATTGATACCCCCGGTCACGTGGACTTCGGCGGTGACGTTACCCGTGCAATGCGCGCGGTTGACGGTGCTGTCGTGCTTGTGGATGCAGTTGAGGGCACAATGCCCCAGACAGAGACAGTTCTGCGCCAGGCCCTGAAGGAAGGAGTCAGACCGGTTCTTTTCATCAACAAAGTAGATCGCCTGATCAATGAACTTCAGGTCGA
>CAZBYH010000066.1:0-8508 GCA_964496155.1 uncultured Methanoculleus sp. | reverse complement strand
GGGTGGACGGATACCGGGATGACGATGGCCCGGGATGTGGACGCCCTGCCCCAGACTATTCTCTTCTGGCGAACCCTGATGGAATGGTTCGGCGGCATCGGGATTGTGGCGTTCACCGTTGCCCTCCTGAACCGCTCCTCAATCTCCCGTCTCCGTCTCTACAATACCGAACGAATGGAGGGGCCCCGTGATGCCTTCATGCCGAGTGTGGTGGAGCAGGGGGCACAGATGTGGCTGATCTATCTCTCCCTTACTCTTGGAGGGGTGCTCCTCATCCTCTGCTCCGGAGTGCCGCTCTGGGATGCGCTGAATATTGCGATGAGCGCAATATCGACCGGCGGGTTTACCATTCATTCCGGAGGCATACCGTTCTATAACAACCGGCTTCTTGAACTGCTCATCATTCCGGTGATGATTGCAGGGGCACTGCCCTTTAAGATTTATTATCTGATGTACCGCAAACGGGAATTCCGCCTGCTTCGTGATGAACAGGCAATTCTGCTTTTTTTGCTGATACTTCTGGGATTTGTCGTAATCACCGTGGATTTGATCGTGTTTAATGGGCTGGACCGGTGGTCTGCGGTTATTCACGGTCTGTTTATGGCATCTGCGGCGGTTACATCCACTGGGTTCCAAACTGCGGATCTTGCGGTCTGGGAACCGGTATCTGTGCTCTTTCTTGCCGCGCTGGTCTTTATCGGTGGGTCTTCCGGCAGTACATCAGGTGGAGTAAAACTCTCCCGTGTCATCATCGGGCTAAAAGGCATCAAGTATTGGTTTCGGCGGTCGTTTGTCAGCCCAAAAGCCCTGATTCCCCTGCGGTATAATGGCAAAAATTTTCAGCGTGCAGACGCGGAGTTTCTTGTTGCACGCAATATGCTCACCTTTATTCTCTTTCTATTGGCAATTCTCTTCGCTCTTCTCCTCATCATGCACTTTGAGCAGCCTGATGTCGATACGACCCTTGTTATCTTCGACGTGGTCTCTGCCACCTGCAACAACGGCATCACCACCGGATTTATTAATCCTGACCTGACCTCCTGGTCCAAATTGGTACTCATTATCCAGATGTGGCTGGGACGGCTGGAGGTGATGGCGGTGATGGTCTTCTTCATTGGCCTAATCCGTGGGTTTGAATGGTGATGTGAGACCCGGATAAAGAATCATTAGAGTGACGAACGTTTCTATCTGAACTAATACTTAACGTAATTAAGCGTTTAATATCGTTTAATTTCAAAAATAAACGTTTAGCATCATATGGAGAAAACTAGCCATTCTTAGAAGTCTGTTTTTTGACTATAATACGGAGGGAAGCAGATAAAATCCTAATCCTGATACGACAAAAAGGGGGGAGAGCGAATGGTTTGGCAGTATATTACAAAGATCCGGTATCTGGTATCGATTGCGGCGATCGCCTCCCTTTTCGGCTCGGGGCTGATGTTTATTGTCGGTGTCGCAAAGACCATCTCAGCCTTTTTTTACTATTTCTTTGAGCGTCCGTTTTTTACCGGGGAAGAGCTCCCTGAATATCTTACGCGGGGTGATCTGGCAATGGTGTCTCTGGCACAGGCCATCGATGTCTTTCTCTTTGCGCTGGTAATGATGTTCTTTGCTTATGGCATCCTGTATCTTTTTCTCATTGAAGATGACAAAAAAGAAGAGATCGCCTTTCCCGGATGGCTGAGGATAACCAGTATTTTCCAGCTGATGATGATTTTGGGAGAAGGCATTGTCTTTATCTTCTTTGTGCATTTCCTGGAATCGGCGACAAAGACGGGGTATGCAAACCTGACCATGGAAAGTCTCATCCTGCCGGGTGCCATTCTTCTGCTATCTCTCAGCCTGATGCTGCTGAGGCAGAAGGAATGATCTGTTTTTAGCGGAGGTGTAAATATCATGCACAACAAAACTTTATCCAATGAAACAGATCGCCCTCTACGGCAAGGGTGGTATCGGCAAATCCACCACATCCGCAAATCTCTCGGCAGCCCTCTCTGAGTGTGGGCTGGATATTATGCAGATCGGGTGTGATCCAAAGCATGACAGCACCCGGATGCTGATGCAGGGAACATGGATTCCAACCGTCCTTGACCTTGTCCGTGAACATGGTGATGCCAACGTTGCGGTATCTGATGTAGTATTCACCGGGTATGGGGGTATCCGGTGCGTTGAGGCAGGCGGCCCGGAACCCGGTATCGGGTGTGCGGGCCGGGGGATCATTGCAACATTCCAGCTGCTTCAGCGGCTGGAGGCACTTTATGGTGACGTTATCGTGTATGATGTCCTCGGTGACGTGGTCTGCGGCGGGTTTGCGATGCCCATGCGTGACGGGTATGCACAGGAGATATATCTCGTAACCTCTGGTGAGTTCATGTCAATCTATGCGGCGAATAACATCTGTAAGGCAATAGCACGCCTTTCCCGGCGCACACGCAGTGTCTGTTCTCTCGCGGGTGTCATCTGCAATGCAAAGAATATTCCCGGCGAGGAGGCACTGGTGCGTGAATTTGCCGAACGGGTCAATTCACGCATGGTTGCCTATATTCCCCGTGCCAATATTGTTCAGATTGCTGAAGTGAACAAGCGTACGGTGATTGAGTATGCACCGGAATCAGAGCAGGCAGAGGTGTACCGCAAGCTTGCCCGAACGATTATGGAAAATACCGCCTTTACTATCCCTACCCCTCTTGAGATGGATGAACTTGAAGAACTTGCACGGTCGCACCTCACGATTTGAGGGATGTACGGTCATGGGCGTCCTCTCGGTCAGTGCCTTTCTGACGGATGCAGTGACCCTTGTACATGGTCCGGACGGATGTACCCATATCAATACCTCTCTGTTGAACACCACCCTCGCCGAACACGATATCTTTCGCATCCCGGATATTGTCTCCAGTGGCCTTGGTGAGAACGAGATCATCTTTGGCGGTGAAGATGCGCTCAACGATGCACTGACTACTGTGTGCGGTGACGACCCGGCTGCGGTGATTGTTGCAAGCACGTGTGTCGCTGAAACCATCGGGGATGATGTGGCAGGCATCTGTAGCCTGCCATGGGACTGCCCGGTTATCCATGTGCCCAGCTCCGGTTTTCTGGGTGGCACCTTCACGGATGGATATACCAGTGCACTTTCTTGCCTGACCTCTTTTATTACACCCAAAAAACAGGATTCCGGCAAAGTCAATATTGTGGGTGAAAAAAATCTTGAATTTGAGGTTGAGGACAATTTCCGGGAGGTCTCCCGGATTCTCGGTATGCTGGGACTTGAGGTCAACATCCGGTATGTGCGAGACATCACTGTTGCGGATATTGAACGGTTCAAAGATGCAGGGCTGACCGTATTCCGGGAGGACACCGAAGGCGTTCTGGGCCGTCATTTTCATACCTGCACCGGCATCCCCTCACTTCCGGAGTTTCCGGTCGGGCTTGCAGCAACCCTTGCGTTCATCCGGGATGCGGGTCGTCTCACCGGTCGTGACAGCACTGATGCTGTTTGTGCCGAAGAAGAGCGGCAGGCCGCACTCGCGGATGAATTTTCAGACCTTGCAGGTGAGTATGTGACCTTTGATTCATTCGGGTTCCAGTCGGCAGAAATGGAGATGTTTGTCGAGGTGGCAGAGGCCGTTGGCATCAGGGTTGCTGAGGAAGGAACCGTCATTCCGGTTCCCTTCTGTATGCCTGTCGGCACCCTCGGTCTGCAACGGATGCTCCGGCAGTGGCGGAGGTTTATCGATGGCTAAGCCAGGTCACAATCCGATCTGGCCCTGTGCGATGATCGGCGCTGCTGCTGCGATGGCCGGGCTGGACGGAGTCGGGGTCATCATTCACGGGGCGTCGGCGTGCTACCTTTATGCAGACTCGGTCATCCCGGACCCGATAAACTGCACTTATCTGATAGAGGATGAAGTAATCTTTGGCACCGGTGATCGTCTGCTGGAGGTGTCTGAGGCCCTTCTGCCCTTCAGCGAGAGGATTGTGGTCATCAATTCCTGCGTACCCGCGACCATTGGTGAAGACCTCACGACATACTGTGCCGGTTGTGACTCCCTCATCATCGATGCGCCCGGCTACTGCGGTGACATGATGGATGGCTACCGGCTGGCTCTGGCTGCCCTTTCCCCCGAGGTAGATTCGACACGGGACGGGGTGAACATTGACGGACTCATCTCCACGGATCCCTTCGCTATTGGGAACCGGATGGAGGCAGAACGTCTGCTGGCCTGTGCTGGCATCCCGGTTGCGGCCCGATATTGTAGTGATACGCTGGCATCTGCCCTCAGGCCGGCAGCGATGACGGTGACGGCCCTCCCGGATATGGCATCCGGCATCGGGCAGACGGCAGGCTCACTTCTTGGGCTGGATGCCATTGAGACGACCTTTTCTGTTCTGCAGGATGCGCTGCCGGATACAGACTGTTCTTTGGTCACGGACATCTGTGAGGAGACGGAAGAACTGGTGGCAAAGGTATGTGACCGTTATCTCCGTGTGAACGACCCGCCACGGGTTGCCCTCTTCGGTATCGCAGGCTATCTTGACATGGCAGCAGATCTGCTCACCACCCATCTCGATGCAGAGATCTGTGGTGCAGGGGCCCGCAACCAACCGCGGGAAGGGTCGGTGTGCACCTGGGCCCCGGATCTGGGTTCTGTGAAGCGGATACTTGCAGATTGCGAGCCTGATCTGATCATTGGGTCGCGGTATGAAGCAACCCTTGCACCCGGTGTGCCCTTTGTGCAGATGACGATCCCTATCCGCAAACATTCCATGCTCTGCCATCGGCCGCTCATCGGAACCGAGGGGATCCTCTGGCTGATTGAGTCAGTGGTAAACGCGGGGAAAAATGGATGCTGAAACACCCGTTATATCTTTTCTCTCTTCCGGATGAATTTCGCATCTGCAAGTGGTAGCCTCTCCAATCTCAAATAGCCAGAAGAAGAGTGATTCTGCTTACCGGGAACACTTTCAGGAACTCGTTTTCCAATATCCGGTATTCATTTATTCATATCATCCACTGGGTGATTTCCGGCGTATTTATCCCCTTTTATCACCCATACCGCTTAATGAACGAAGATGGTCGCCAGCTGGTGCATCTTGTTTTTGGCCTTCTCATCGCTGGTGCGATTGCCTTTCTGGGGAGGGAGTATGCCATCATGGGGCTTACCTCCGGCCTCTTTGGCGGATTTGTGCTTATTGATCTGATGGATCGTGGATGTCGGGTGCCGATCGCATCAGCGATGGTGGAAAATCTCGAACGCACCGGGAGAATGCCGGGATACGGAGCGGTCTGTTTTGTGCTTTCAGCGCTGTTCTGCCTTGTTTTCTTTCCGGTGGACTATGTGGTGGCAGGAGTGCTCACTCTTGCTGTCCTTGATTCGGTCAGCACGATTGTCGGAATGCGTTTTGGGCGGCACCGTATTTCAAACGGCAAATCACTGGAAGGCACCGCAGGCGGTATCATTGCGGCCTTTATTCCTCTGGTCTTTATTCTCTCCCCGCTCACCGCGGCAGCAGCGGCTGTTGTGGCAGGCATCGCAGAACTTTTCTCACCCATTGAAGACAATCTGGTGATTCCTCCATTGATCTGCCTCCTTTGCTCTCTCCTTGCCTGAGATGGTTCATCCTTTTTTATCATCTTGACACAAAGACATATCATCCTGTAACCCGGATGCGGTGAGTGAATATGAAAAGCTCCCGGGTTCGCCATGCCCAAATGCGCCCGGCTTCGGCGTTTGATGTTACCAATATCCATTTTTCCGCAATCTGTGATCCGACGCTCCACCTTGTGATGCATGCTGATGGTGCCTTTGACGTGTCTGCTATGGAGACTGCGGTGGAGGCTGCCGGCACGATGGCACCCATTCTTGCCTCACATTACCGTGAGGAAGGAAACCGGGGCTACTGGCAGTCAGGCATGGGCGAAAAACCTGCCTTCTCTGTGCATGACATCTCAGGTGAAAACGATACAAATCATCTCCCACTGACCTCAATTGATCCGTTTGCGGGCCCTCAGATGGATGTGCGCCTCTGCAAAAACACCGATGCAGGAGAAGGGCGGGGGGACGTTCTCATCATCTCCGGACATCACGGGGCGATGGATGCAAACGGTCTCATTCAGGCAGCAACCCTGTGTGTGGATGCCTACAAACGGGTATGTACAGGAAAACCCCCGGTATTTCAGGGCCCTTCCTGGGATTCCAGGGGAACGGATGCCATCCGTGCTCCGTTTTCCGCGGAAGAACTTGACGCCGCATATAATCGTGAATTTCCATCTGTAGATACCTGGTCATTTCCCTGTCTGGATGGCCCGTGCGGGTCTCCTGTCTGGGATTCATGTACGATCAAAGCAGATGAGGTAACTGCCCTCCGCACCGCCGGGAAGGCTTGTGGGGTGACCCTCAATGACCACATTATGGCGGCCTATCTTTGTGCGCTTGTGGAGGTCTGCGGCGATTCGTATGCAACAGCGCCCCGGTTGGGCCTTACGGGTGCGATGGACCTGCGCCGGTATCTTTCTGTTCTGCCTTCCCGTAGTATCTGCAACCTCTCGGTCGCCTATGACATTTCCCTCTCTCCCTCCTGTTGTCAGGGGATGAATTCTGCTTTACCCGCGGTATCTCAGGCAATGCAGAATAGGAAGGACGGAAACTTTGGTGTGGGGGGAGTGGTGTTGTACGAACGTCTTTATGCGAATGGTGTGAATGCGGTGAAGACTTTTATGACCTGTCTCAAAAAGGAACACCGCCTCACGGGAAAGATGAATCCCTTCCTGAGCAATGTTGGTGTCATTCCCTCATCGGCAACAGCATTTGAGCATGGCGAAGGTGGCATGTCATTAAAGGTCACAAAGGCGTACCTCACCTCCCGGGAGACCTATCCGCCGGGTATCGGTGCCTATGTCTCCACCTACCGCGGGGAGATGACGGTGTCCATTCCTTTCTGCACTGATGCTCATGATTCACAGACTATCCGATCCCTTCTTGAAATGATGCAGGGGTATCTCTTAGAGGATGCCTCTATCGGATAGTTTCCCCATTATTTTTTCTCAGGTCTCGCCATTTCCGGGGCAGGGTTATCATTTCCGAAGTGTAAATAAAGAGGAGATGAATGCAATCCGGGGGGTTCTGACTGGTATTTGGCCGATGGTTTGTGTCTGGCGCGACATCAGGTATACCCACAATGACGGCAATTTGTTTCTCTGCGTGCAGGAGGAAAGCACATGACGGGTCAGATGAAAGCAGGTGTTGAAACCCTTCTCGGAGATCCGAAACCAGCCATCCGCAGCCTTGCGTGGCCGGTTATGATCGGCATGGTCCTCCAGACGGTCTATAACCTGACCGATGCGTTCTGGGTAGCAGGCCTCGGTGCCGATGCCCTTGCCGCAGTTGGATTCTTTTTCCCGTTCTTTTTTGCGGTCTTTGGGTTTTCAAATGGAATGGGGGTTGGTGTGGCTTCTGCCATCTCCCGCCGTATTGGCATGCGGGATCAGGAAGGAACAAACAGTGTCGCGACACACACGATGATTCTGGTGCTGTTATTTTCCATCATCATTACCATCGCCGGACTCTCAATTACGGGCACTTTCGGCATGATCCTCGGGGACACGCCGGTCGCCGCGATGGCCACAGGATATGCGAACATCACCTTTTTGGGTACGTTTTTTATCATCTTTCTTGGCATTGGCACTGCCCTTCTCCGCGGGGAGGGTGATGTTAAACGGGCGATGTATGTCATGCTTGTCAGCTCTCTCGTAAATGTCATTTTAGACCCGATATTTATCTACGGGCTGGGGATGGGTGTTGAAGGTGCGGCCTGGGCAACGATTGTCGCATTCATCACTGCCTGTGTTCCCATATTCTATTGGATATTAGTGAAACGGGATACTCATGCCCAGATATCCTTTGCTGGTTTTTCTTTGTCCCGGCCCATTTCATGGGAAATCCTAAAGGTGGGTATTCCCGCCTCGTTTCAGCATGTATCCATGGCGATGACGACATTCGCGCTGAATTTGCTGATTCTCATTGTGGCCACGACCGATGGCGTGGCCATCTATACCACCGGCTGGCGGGTGATTACGATTGGCGTCATGCCACTCATAGCCATCTCCACCGCAGTCGTCTCGGTAAGTGGGGCGGCCTATGGGGCGCGTCTCATTCACAAAGCCGAGGAGGGACACCTCTATGCTATCAGGCTGGGTGTCATGATCAGCCTCGTGGTCACTGTCTGCATATATCTGGGTGCCCCGTATATTGCCCATGTCTTTACCTACAGTGAGGATGCGGCCCATCTCTATCCCGGGCTGGTCACCTTTTTGCAGACTGTCTGCTTCTTCTTCCCTCTGATGAGCTTTGGCATCTTCTCTGCATCCCTCCTTCAGGGGTTCGGACGGGGATTAGACTCCCTTATCATTACCCTTATCCGGACTATTTTTATGACTGTTACCGCCTGTTATATTTTGGCGGTCACCTTAGGGTGGGGCCTCATGGGCATCTGGTGGGGTCTTGTTATCGG
>CAZBYH010000065.1:0-8540 GCA_964496155.1 uncultured Methanoculleus sp. | reverse complement strand
AGATGTCAAGCCAGGTCTGGACCTTGTGACCAAACTCGCAACCGATAAGATAACAAAGAACCAGAAAACTCTTGAAGATCGTGCAGTCTTTGGCGTTGACAAAGGTCTGCGCAATCCATACATCTAACCCAATCTTTTTTTGTGTCCTCTACTCAATGTTCTGAAAAGCAATACACTCCGTCTGGAACTTAGAAACTGGCGTATGGGTGAATGTGCATCCCGATCCCAATGATGAAAAAGGGGTTTACGTCTGTTTGGTAACTTTGAAAGGGCAGATAGGTTCGTACATCTTTTCCTGATGGTAGAGTTTGCATGAAATCACATTGGTGAATTGAGAGGGGCGGGTGATGCCAGGCAGTTTGTGCGACGTGTCCACGTATGCTCCGCTGAATTTGTCCGTCGGATAATCCACCAATTGGTTATGTACCTGTGGAGAAATAGCTAAAAAAATCTCTGCTGTGATACGGTAATCCCATAATTGTTTCCGAATCTACGAGATATTTACGCATTATATTGTTTTTGTTCCGGTATTTCCGTATAGAGGAAATCACGGTGGTAGCAAGAACATAAGGTATTATCATTTTGGTGATATATTACATTTAGAGAAATACATGTTCTGTCCAAACTGCGGTACAAATGTCCAGGGGGGTCTTGAAGTCTGCCCGGAATGTGGTACTGAGATCACAGTGAAACATACCCATGCCAGCGGAGGGAATGAATCATTCATTGTGGCAGAGTTTGAAGATGAAACAAACGCACCAGGCAGCCGTTTCATATCCGAAAATAAAGATGATACACAGCAGTCTGCGATCATTGAGGCAGAAGAAGACGAGCTGCCGAAAGAATATGAATTAACGGTTGAAGATAGAAGGCAAGCAGCAGTGACGGAAGATGAAGCCACTGTTGCATCTCCGGACGGCCGAAACTCCGTATCTGAGAGAGAAGATCGTGAGTATTCTCATACATCCTTTGGTGATGAACCTCACTCCACGGTTTCTTTACGCAGTATGTCGATAGCCAGAGCATCTGATAACCCAGAACAGAAACCCCGTTCCTCTGGGGTCTATCCTTTCACTGAACTGCCACCTTCCCGGAAAAGTCCGTTATTGGCCGGGCTGGCGATAATATTACTCGTAGGGCTGGGACTTTCCATTCTGTTTTATGGTCTGCCGGGAGGAGAGTCTGGAGACAGAGGGTTGTCTGTTCCGACACTCCTGCCGACTCCTTTTGTAAACAATACTAACATCCCCCCCACAGGGGCCCCGTCAGAGAATCTGATTCTTTCAATATCTGCATATGGCGGGGGATATATGGTTGAGATCGATAGGGGTCTCAAGGCAGATGAGGTGGCAAAGATTGTGCTTTCCGTTGAAGACGATGGGGGTCTTCATACCATGGAATGGGTCTATCCTTCATTCCGTGAATCATTTTTTATGAGAAGAGATGCATATAACGGCACGATGTCTGCATCCGAACACATCACTGCTACTGCAATATTTAACGATGGAAAAAAAGAGGTAGTATTCTCCGGTGATCTCTGAGGAGGCAACAGGATAATTGGTTATTTCCAGACTTCAACCGGATCCATCTGGGCATTGATGACCATTTCAAAGGATATTTTATCCAGCCATCCTGCACGTCTGAACATATCCATGAAGCAGATCCCCACTACCTTTGCATCATATCCTGCAATGGTTTCATGAACCATCTCAGCTGATGTTGGTTCATTAGGCATTGCAAGTCCTCCCATGATAATAATGACCTTTGGATCAAAGGTCTCGGGGGCATGGGATGTGACCTGCATACCTACATGGGAGACCGATTTGAGGACTTTTGCTGATGACTCGTCGAGCCTGGGCACAAAAACATACTCAAAGGGCAAGTCGCGGATAGCATAGGTGAGCAGTTCAACAAACGGTGTGCATGTACCTGGACAACCGTAAAACACCACCTGATCGGTGTCCATAATGCCGGATTCGACCATATATTTCTTAAATGGACGAAGTATTCCTGCAATACCTGATCCTGATTCCTGTAATTCCATGCTTTTCTCTTGTGCCCGGATAAGAAATACTTTGCTTCTCATCGCAGGATGGCGTTTATGCTATATGCTTTACGGATAGAATATTCACCAGATAGTTGGCTCAGGTGAGAGGGAGGAAACTATTGGTGAAGAAGGCGGAACCGATCGGGACGGATAAGGGCCAGGACATTGACGCAGGTTTTACCGGACTAGAAGGCGCAATAATCCTGATTGCTTTTGTTATAGTAGCCACAGTATTCTCCTTCATCATACTGGGTACCAGTTTTTTTGCAACGGATACGGCGCAAAAAGTCATCTATACCGGCGTAGACCAGTCAACTTCATCGTTGATGCTCATCGGTGATGTCTATGGTTACCGGGCACCCGACGGTAACGGTTTAGATATGCTGCGATTTACGGTCAAGGCATCTGCCGGAGGAGGGCGGGCAGTGGATCTCAGCAGCAGTACACTGACATATGTGTCATCAGATTACATTATTGCCCTTCAGCCAAACAACACACTGGTCTCAGAAATGCCACCGCTCCCCGGAAAATGGACAATATATGACATATCTTCTGCCTGGGATGCATCAACCGTTCAGTTTAATAAACAGGTAACAATCATGCTCCGTTTGCCCGAAGCAAACGTAGCACTCCCGGGGAACCGGATCACCGTCACGCTGATACCTCCTTTCGGTGCAGCCGTATCCATCATTCGGACAGTCCCCGGAAAGATAGACGACGTGAACATTCTCGTATAACATGTAATCCCCGGAGACCGTCTTATGATGTTATTACTTCCATTATTTTCCAAAGAACCGTCATTCGTTAAATCGGCTGATTTGTATTCTTTTCTGCGGAATATGTGATATCAACACGGTTTGGGATTACTTCTTCAGGATATTCTGTCGCACTCCGGATTGTCTCACGGTTGTATCCGACCCCCATACGAACCCATATCTGAAACGCTCGGTGTGATCATCCATTCGTCTTTCATACATATCCCCTGTCAGAAAGCATCCCGTAGCCGGTTCTGGCGATTGAATAATGGCACGGGCACCCACCCGGGCTTTTGAACCCCTGCAATAAGCGCATGATGCAGACAGATACTCCCCCATACGCACTTTGTCTTATCATAAATTTCTTCAGGCAGACATGAAGTTCACGATCATACAGATAATAGCTCAATTCATCCGGATTCAAAGCCTTTTTCTGGTAGCAGTTTTGTTCGTCTGCATAAGAGGAAGGAGAGTGATGATTGATTTATATCTGAGTATGAGATATAGTTCCTGATGTATCCCGGCAGAAAGAAACGAGACTGGTTTACCATTGGTATAACGCTTGTTCTGGTTCTCCTGATTACGGTGGCGTTTCGCGAACTGATTGATTCGGTTTTCATTGCAGGAGCATTTGCAGCAGTTCTGATCCCTTTTCATAATGGTTTGAAGAAACATCTCCACCCATCCCTTTCATCCATCCTCATCACATCCACAGTGGTAATTCTTATTGTGGTTATGCTGATGGTCTCTTTTGTTGCCATCGTTGCAAACGGGAGTTATATTCAGGAAGTCGTCAATAGCATCTTTTCCTGGCTTTCTGTAGAGGGAGGATGTTGTGGCATGACTATCAGTCCGATTATCTTTGACATCCAGTCCATTGTCAACGGCATCATCGCAGCAATAACAGGCTCAATAGGTGAAATTCTCGGTGCAACTGCCTATTACTCAATAATTTTCATCATTCTGTTCCTTATCCTGTATCTCTTTATTCTGTACGGGGAACAGATGTTTAACGAAATCTGGATCCTCGTACCGGCGGAATCAAAACCAAAAATCTCCATACTCAATGTGCTGGTCTCAGATTCACTCTACTCCCTTATCATCGTCCATGTGGGAATTGCCCTGATGGTCTTTGTAGCTGCCCTGCCTTTCTTTACCATTCTCGGATATGGCCATGTACTCTTCTGGTCGATAATCTGTGCGGTATTTGCATTAATCCCCGTATTCGGGCCGGTAATTACCATTGCATTTCTCGCCATCTATGCCATCTCGCTGGGGGATTACTTCGAACTGGCACTCATATTGCTGATTGGATGGCCTCTTTTATGTGCCATTCCGGACTGGTATCTGCGTCCTGTTTTGATGGGAAAACGCTCCAAACTCAATCCTGTCATGATATTTATTGCCCTTTTTGGCGGCATTGCGGTCATGGGAGTGCTGGGTTTTCTCTACGGGCCGCTTGCGCTTGCAGTGCTAACCGGTGTATACCGGATATATACTACGGAATTTGAGGACAAGAGTAGTCAGGTTCAGGAAAAATTGTCCTGAACGCATCGAATCGGTATGGATGAAAGAGGTTATTTTCAGTGAATCATATCATTTCCATCAGGCATATATGACCAATGGATTTCCTCATTTCCCAGATGCCACTCAGGAAGCAGTGGTTCGGAGGTCATGCTTCTCCTGTTGCCGCCTTATTATGACGGGCTCTTTCTCGTCAGCGAGAATGCTTCCGGATAGTGCACCATGCCACGTACGTCACGCAGTACATTTGTCTCAAGGGCGAGGATCATAAAGTATCCTTCAGGCACCTCCCAAGGTGGATCAATTTGATAATCTTTTGCAGATTCAAACCGGAACCTGCGGTAATATCCCGGTTCACCAAGCACTACGATGATCTTCACTCCCTTTTTATACGACCGGTGTATGCCCTCTTCAATGAGCGCAGTGCCTATTCCACGGTTTCGGAACGGTGAGAGGACTGCCACCGGGGCAAGAGCCAGAGCTGGTATCTCATCGTTGTCCGCTGAACGGATTACCACCGGCGAAAAGAGCACGTAACCGACGATTACCCCGTTTTCAACACAGACAAGTGAGAGTTCAGGATCAAAGGGCCCGGAATTGCGTATAGCAGCTACCAGTTCTGCCTCATCTTTCCGGCTGAATGCACCCGTAAGTACTGTTGCAATACCCGCAGCATCATTCTGTGCTTCTGATCTGATGGTCCATGCCATGGTAATCATAGGTTTGGTGCTTCCCGCTAAAATACCTGCAGGGTATCTTCCGGGCAGATGAACGATCAAACCCTCTGCTAACTGTGCCTCCGTCAGACCGGTGAAGTGGCACAGGTACGGATGATGATTGAACAATGGTAAAAAAAGATGATTATTTCTTAGTGATAAGGCCGGTGATCACAACAACGACACCCCAGGCAATCAAAAAGATGCCCAGAACATAGATGACGGTGGCTGTTGCCATCAGTGGGTGCATCAATAGGTAGAATGCAAGGATGATTGCGATGATGCCTGCAATGATGAGAAGCACCTTATACCAGATACTGTCTTTTCCAGTAAATGCCTGGAAGATATTGGTAAATCCGGTAAAAAATGCCCAGAAGGCAAGCAGGTAGGTGATGGTGAACCAGGCACTGAGGATATTGGTGAATATTATCAGACCGATGATGATGGCAAGGATTCCCAGAATAATGAGGAGAATTGAGCGTCCTTTGCTGTCTTCATGTGGTTTGATGGCCTGCACAATGGTCATGGTGCCCCAGACAACCACTATCGCACCGATGAAGTAACCTAAGAAGAGCGTCACATATCCCGGCCTGATGACACAGAATATGCCAAATATAGCAGCAATAATTCCAAGAAGAACAAACGTCCACCAGGAGGGGGTGAAACCCATTGCTTCTGTTCTCTCGATTTCAATGATATCAGTCATGGTAATTCTCTAACGGTATGGTACGTGAATTTGGCATTTAAACCATCCGAAAAAATGAATGGTTATCATACTCATCTCATTCTGTCCTGATCTGCATGCAAGAATACTCCCGACAATGAGTCGCATGTGTACACGGTAAAGCGCGTAAGAGGGGTCCATGACGGAATAGTACCATACCGCTATCTCTGAACTATGGAATGAAAAATACCCGGAGACGCCGTGAAACGTGTCTACTATAAAAAATATTATCATAGCAACTCGTATTACAATAAGTTAATCTTTTATTACACCGGGATGCACTCATACCTATTATATGAAATTCAGGGGTATCATTTTAGTCAGTATTGTTCTTCTGTTTGTCATCTGCGCCGGTCACGCTGGTGCTGTGGGAGATGCAGATTCTGGCTTGCAGTTTTCTATGGAACCGGTTCCCGGTGTGCAGGACGAATTTATCCTCTCCTGCGCAGGAGCAGACAACGGACCAACAGGTATCTTCGCAACCTTTCCCGATTCGGTTGCCATCATCAGCACCACCCTTCCTGAAAATCAGTACCGGGTGAACGGCACCAGCCTTGCCTGCGCCCTTATTGATGAGAGGACCTGTCAGGTGCAGTTCCAATGTGCAGACTTTCAGCCGGGATCGCTTCATGTTTCATGGGAGAAGTTCACCAGCGGACGCTCTGGTGATGCAGTAATATCGGTGTCAGATGCAGGAGAGGTATCGATTCTCACCGGCGGGAATGCCGGCACTGAGGATACCGGGAATCAGCCTTCAACACCGGTGCAGAAGAGCCCCTTTGCCTGTATAGCATTCACCGCGGTTTTATCGTTTGCCGCTGCCGGAGTGTATGCCAAAAGGAACAGGAGGGATGTACCATGACGATTACCCGAAAATACCTATATCTGTGGCTTGCACTTATCGTTCTGTGTGTGACAACAGTATCTCCCGTATCAGCTGCAGATACCGGTGCCCTACCGTTAGATGCGAACGGAGATGGACGTATCAGCACAGATGAAATGGCCGTTTCTGTCCTTACATATCTGGAGCAGAAATATGCAGACGGGAATGCTGATGCCGGTCAGTACGGTGACCTTTGCGATGGCGCCTATATCTATGCATACTGGAATAAAACCGCGAAGACAGTTCATGACTCCTTTGGGCAGTCGGTTACCCTGACCCGCCCGATACATCGTGCCATCGTGATGAACGGAGAGACGGCAGAAACGATGCGCTCAATTGGCTTTGACCATGCAGATGTCGTCGGTGTCGGCAAATACATTCTGGAGGATCCCGTGCTCTTCCCTGAATATGCCGGGACGCCGAATGTCGGCAGTGTCTGGACACCGGATTATGAACAGATAGTCTCTCTCTCTCCAGACGTGGTATTCATCTATGCATATTTCATGGAGAGCAAAAGTGACGAGATACAAAAGACAATCCAGTCGATGAGCCCTGCTGTGCATGTGCTACGCTATGATCTCTTCACCCCCGACACCTATGCAGAAGAGGTAAAGCTTCTTGCAGAAGCCGTTGACCGAAAGGAAGGGGGAGCTCACTTTACCTCCTTCTACACCCGGCAGATGGACATGATCACCGAAAGGGTTGCAACCATCCCTGAGGATGAGCGGGTGCGGGTCTACTTCGAAAACGCAGAGGATTTCAAAAGCTGTGCAGCTGGCTCCGGATTTCATGACAAGATTGTCATTGCAGGAGGGCAGAACATCTTCGAAAACGCCACTCCGATATATCCCGTGGTCAACCCCGAGTCGGTGCTCTTCGGGAACCCCAATGTTGTCATCAAACTTCAGGGTACCGGCAAGCTTGACTTTGGGGGGTATGGGGATGATGATACATCAAAGACCATTGAGGTCTATGAAAGCTTCTTCACCCGGCCCGGCTGGAACACCATTGCAGCGGTTAAAGACGGGCGTGTCCACATCATTGACACCGATATCTTCGGGGGACCGAAACACTTTATCGGTATCCTCTACCTTGCCACCTGGTTCTACCCAGATCTCTTTGCAGATGTGAATCCTGAGAAGATTCACCAGGAATATCTCACCGTCTATCAGCACAGCACGTACGATGTCCATACCCGGGGCGTCTTTGTCTACCCGGTGACTCAATAGCGTAAGGACGGAGAGATGGCATTAACAATCGAAGATTTTCACAGGGAATATTCTCGTGTCAAAAGGAAACGAATCTCCTTTTTCCTGGTAGCTCTTGCATTGCTCATTCTGCTCGCAATGGTTGGCATCACCCTTGGGTCAGGCAACCTCTCAGTCATAGATTCCTATGGGGCCCTCTGGGATGGCTTCCTCGCAAGAATTTCAGCCATTTTTGGAACAGCCCCTGAGTCTGTCCCTGACGTCTCTATTCAGGAGATTATCATCTGGGACATTCGACTCCACCGGGTTCTCTTTGCGCTTGTTGCCGGATTCGGACTGGCCATCGCAGGCACCATCATGCAGGGCATCCTGAGAAACCCTTTGGCAAGCCCCTTCACCCTGGGTATCTCTTCTGCTGCCTCATGCGGTGCCTCGGTTGCGATCATCCTCTTTGCGGGGGTTACACTGGTGAGCGGAAATGTGCTGGTTGTTATCATGGCATTTCTCTTTGCGATGACAGCCTCGCTTGTTATCTATGGTATGGCACGGCATAAAGGCCTGAATTCTTCGACTCTTATTCTTGCAGGAATAGCCATCATGTACCTCTTCTCCGCTATCACCTCCCTTATGCAGTATTTCGGATCGTCTGATCAGGCAGCAGCGGTGGTCTACTGGATGTTTGG
>CAZBYH010000064.1:0-8569 GCA_964496155.1 uncultured Methanoculleus sp. | reverse complement strand
TGAGAATCTGCTCATAGGAGAGTTCATCATCGCCAATGCCGTGTGCAAAATTGTCTACCATGCAGATGGCAGAGAAGGGAATGCCCAGTTCGTTTGCAAGGGTGGCTTCTGATGCAATGGTCATGCCAACGACATCCCCCATACGGGAGAGTGCACGTACCTCGGCTTTTGTCTCGATGCGGGGGCCGCTTGTCTGCACATAGGTGCCTTTCTGCTGTGCTTCCGGGATGCAGGCGGCTACCTCTGCACTCAGGTTCTTGTCTATTCCCGGCATGGCATGTGCCTGTGAATGGTTATGGATGGTCGGCACTGCTGCCATACTTGCATAATCATCCGGAATGATGATGGAACACGGCCGGATAGATTTCTGCAGGGAACCGACTGAACCAAATGCCACCACCCGGTCAACCCCGGCGATGGCAAGGGCAGAGAGGCAGGCAGGGAAATTGATATGGTGGGGGGGCATGCCATACTGGTGCCGTAACAGAAGCGCAATATCTCCCAGATATACCTCTGCAACGCCATGAGGGGTAGCGATCTCTGTTCTATTCAGGGTGGGTAATTCTGCAAAAAGAAGACTGGTACCGCCAATTATGCCTAACATTTATTTCTGCTCCGTCGTGCCCGGGTAGAATATCCACATCAGACAGACTCTTGTGTACTATCTGTATGATTGAGTCATAAAAACGACGGAATGGTTTGAATCAGATTGATATTCATTGTCGTCTAACCTCACAGATGATGGACAGCAGGTTTGGAATTGTCAGTGATGCAGCCATTGTATCCGGTGAATGTACGGATGTGTACTTTGTGCACACCGATACCACCCTGCGTGGGGAGGGATGCAATCCTCACGTTACCGTGGAAATAACTGCCTCCTCGGTCCCGAATGAATGGGGTGTCGTCTGCGGCATTGCAGATGTGCTGTCTCTTTTGGAAGGTATGCCGCTGGATGTCTCTGCTATGCCTGAGGGAACAATATTTTATCCGGGTGAACCTGTTCTCAGAATTTCAGGCAGATATCTTGATTTTTGCAGATATGAAACCGTAATTCTCGGCTTTCTTTGTCATGCATCCGGTGTTTCCAGTGCGGCAGCGCGTCTCACCCGTATCGCGGGTGACCGGCCCATCTATTCGTTTGGTTCACGAAGGCAGCATCCGGCAATTGCCGGTATGATTGAACGGGCGGCGTGGATTGGCGGTGTGGCTGGCGTGAGCAATACCTGTGCTCCGGCAGGCATCCCCCTCGCGGGCACGATGCCCCATGCATTGTTCATGTGTCTTGGTTCAGCTGGGGCAGGATGGGCGGCTTTTGATCGTCATGTGTCTTTAGATGTTCCCCGAATATATCTCTCAGATACCTTCTGCGATGAGAAGGGTGAGGCACTTGCAGCAGCACAGGCCGGTGCAGAAGCGGTGCGGCTGGACACACCCCGTTCCCGCAGGGGGGATATGCGTGCTATTCTTGAGGAAGTCCGGTGGGAATTAGATCTGCACGGGTTTGGTTCGGTAAAAATTTTCCTGAGCGGGGGGGTGACGGGTACAGATATCATTGCATATCGTGATATTGTGGATGCCTTTGGTGTTGGCGGTGCTATTGCGAATGCACCGGTAATTGATTTCTCTATGGATATTATTGAACGGGATAACGAACCGGTTTCAAAACGGGGCAAGAAAGGGGGGGTGAAACAGGTTTATCTGATGGGAGACGGACAGAGAATCCTTCTGCCCGTTTCGTCGGATCAACCATCCGGGGGAGAGGCTCTTATTGTGCCTGCACTTGAGAATGGAACGCGTGTTGCAACCGATACGATCAGTGAGGCACGTGCCCGTCTTCAGGATTTTATTCGCCGTTTTCCGGCGATGAATAAATAGTCATTTATCCTATGAGTTCGAACCTGTTATAGCAGTGGGCCGATAGATCAGGGGAAGATCGCTACCTTGGCATGGTAGAGGCCGCGGGTTCAATTCCCGCTCGGTCCATCAGAATTGTGATATTCCTTTCTTTTTACCAGGCATCATGTATCTGAAATTTGGCTTGTAGCTGTTTCTGAACAAACCCTCTTTGAATTACATGCCGGATATCTGTCTGATTTTTTAAAATACCTTAATTTTAAGGTTATTGTAATGGTTTGGTTTGTCATCCCCCTGCCTTTTTCCAAAGCCTTTTTACGGCACCAAGTGGATTTAAATTCAGGTATCTGCATGGGTATGAAAGACTGGATTATTCCACAGGACAAACAATTTTTTGACCTTCTGGAGGAATCAGCGGATAATGTACGGGATGCTGCTGAATTCCTTGTATATATGGTCGAAAATTTTGACGACCTGAAAAATAAATGTCACAAAATGAAAACCTATGAACATAAAGGAGATAATATCACCCATAATATCTACCAACTGCTCAATAAATCGTTCATTACACCATTAGAACCCGATGAAATATCCCGTCTTGCCTCTTCTCTGGATGACATTATCGACTTCATTGATGGTGCCACCCGAATGATGTACCTCTATGGTATCCCCGAGACGGACCGCTACATCGTTGAATTATCAAAACTGATTCTGCTCTCCGCTGAAGAAGTTCAGTTTGCGGTGAAAGGTATTCGGAATCTCAAGAATCATAAGGTCATTGAAGAGCGCTGTATTGAAATTAACCGCCTCGAAAATCTCGGTGATGAAATGCTGGGCGAGGCAATACAGGCAATATTCAGGAATTCTGATGCAATCCGTGTAATCAAATATAAGGATATTTATGAGATGCTCGAAAGCGCGACTGACCGGTGTGAAGACGCTGCAAATGTATTGAGTGATATTGCGATACGGCATTCCTGATGTGAAATATGGATGTTCTGATAATCGGACTGGGTATTTTTCTGGCCCTGGCATTTAACTTTGTTAATGGCCTGAATGATGCCGCGAATTCAATTGCAACGATCATTGCGACAAAATCCCTGTCCCCGCTTAAGGCAGTAGCGCTGGCCGCATTCTCTAATCTTCTGGGTCCGCTGATCTTTAGCACAGCCATTGCTGCAACGATTGGAACGAGTATCGTCAGCCCCGGTTTTATGACAACCCATATGCTTCTTATGGCAATGTTTGGCGCAGTTTTCTGGGTTTTTATGACATCAATGCTGGGTATTCCGGTATCCAGTTCACATGCACTCATTGGTGGTCTCTTAGGTGCTGGTATTGCAGGTGCCGGTGTCGGTGCGATTCTCTGGCCGGCATGGGATCTGGTATTAACGATAGGTTTCGCAATGATTATGGGCGGAACATTCAGTGTGCTCGTTTATATTGCAATTTCCATTTTGCGTGGGGGTAAATGGAGGGGCAAGACGCCTCTGGCATTTCTGGTAGGGGTCACTGTTATTGTCCCTGCGCTTATCATCACTGGCTCCATTCACATTTCCGGCATTCTTGCGGTGGTGATTTTTATTGTTATATCACCGATGCTTGGCCTCATTTTGTCCTTCCTGCTCGGTCTTGTTATCATGCATCTGGGGGGAAAACAGAACCCGTCCCGTCTGAATGCAATTTTCAAGCCTCTCACGATTGCCGCTGGTGCATTCCAGGCGGTTGGACATGGTGCAAATGATGCCCAGAATGCGATGGGTGTTATTACCGCTATGCTTGTTGCAGGCGGAGTTCTCTCAGAATTTTCGGTTCCATTCTGGGTTATCCTTGCATCATGTGGTGCAATTTCTCTGGGTACCCTTCTTGGAGGATGGCGGGTAGTTGATAAAATGGCAAACAAAATTACCAAAATTCGTCCCTATCAGGGTTTCTCTGCTTCAATGGCAGGAGGGTTGGTGCTTTCCGTCATGACATCTCTTGGAGTGCCCGTTTCAACGACACATGCAATAACGGGTGCTATCATGGGTGCCGGTGCAACACGCGGGTATTCGTCTGCGGTGAGGTGGGGTGTTGTCCGTGAGATTGTGGCAGCATGGATTCTCACTATCCCGGCGACCGCTGTTGTTACCTGGGTGGTGTATGTCTTGTATGCATCCGCTTTCCTTTAATTACCTATTTTTATCGTTGATTCATTGATGCCACATTATCAGGTAAAGAGAGAAAAGAAGACCGATAAATGGGATTGGACAAAATTGAGTTTTGTGGTGGTTTTTGTTTTTTTTAGAAAACGAGGTAATAATATTCCTCATCTTTTTTTCAAACCCTCACCCGCAAACATCGCTGCCCCCATAAGTGGTGCCATACCATCAGACGTGCTCAAAAGAATCTCCGGGGTAGGGAGATAGGCGTCAATATGCTTTCGTGCCTGCCCAACAATGAGCTCCGAATTCTCTGTTGCAACCGGCCCGCCCACAATAATTTGCTCCGGGGCATAGGCGGCAATAATCGTGGAAAGTCCGCGTCCGTTGATCACTGCGAGGTCCCGGAAGAACGCCACGGCAATTGGATCACCCGCACGGGCTTTTGCACAGAGCGAATCGGCAGTAACGGTATCCCCGGCAGAAATCCCCTGGCCTCGTTTCCCACACCACGCCCGGTAAAACTGCGGCATCCCGCTCCCTGACGCATAGGCTTCCCAGTGTCCCTTCCCCCCACATCCACAAGGCAAATCATAGATTGTGTCCACGCAGAAATGACCTGCTTCTCCTGCATTCCCATCCAGCCCTTCCAGCAGGTGGCCATCAAAGATTACTCCGCAGCCGATACCGGTGGAGATGGTCAGATACACCAGATTCCGGCAAACGTGCTCTTCCCCCTCCCCCTCCCCTCTGCGGAATTCATAGTATGCACCGGCGGAGGCATCGTTGAGAATAAAGACCGGGCAGGAGAAGGCCGCTTCAAGAGGTGCCCGGAGAGGGATATCTGGATATGGCATATTCGGGCTCATCCTGATGCTTTCCTTTCCCGTCGAAAAGGGCCCGGCAGTGCTGATGCCGACTGCGTCCGGCAAACTGCCCGTTTCATCACAGACGGCCCGTATCATCCGGATCACCTGCCTGGTCACCGCCATCCCGTTTGGCCCGTCGCGGCAGAATGCTTCCTTCCGGTGGATACGACATTGCATTTCTCCCCCACCGGCAAAACCACCGACAATATCACCCACAAAGACCGCACTTCTCACATGGGTGGCACCGATGTCTGCTGCTACTATACATACTCCCGTTTTGTTATTCATCGTCTCATTCCATGATTCGTGCATGAGGTATCTGCGTGGTGTGTATGCACCAGGCTGGTGCACCAGATATATGAATCTAATCGCTCGTGCACATCTCATTTTTATTGCTCTGAGTTCATCAATGTACGAGTATCTATGCGCAGCGATGAAGTGAAACAGGGGTATGTCCGTGCGCCGAACCGGTCTCTTTTGCGGGCTCTCGGAATAACAGACGACGAGATGAATATGCCGTTCATCGGGATTGCCAACTCATGGAATACCGTTGTGCCGGGCCATATTAACCTCCGTCTGGTGGCAGAACGGGTGAGAGAAGGGGTGGCCGCAGGCGGCGGTGTGCCCTTTGAGTTCAATACCATCGGCATCTGTGACGGCATTGCAATGGGACACGAGGGGATGCGCTATTCCCTCCCGTCCCGTGAGACGATTGCAGACTCCGTTGAACTTGTGATTCAGGCCCACCGGTTTGACGGCCTCGTCTGCATCTGCACCTGCGACAAAATAGTGCCCGGCATGCTGATGGCTGCCGCCCGGTGTAATATTCCGGCGATTGTGGTGACCGGCGGACCGATGCTCAGCGGGAAATGCGGTGGAAAGGAACTTTCGCTCATCGATGTCTTTGAAGGTGTGGGGAGAGTGGCCGCCGGCACGATGGATGAAGCAGACCTCATCGCCCTTGAGAAGTGCGCGATGCCCGGCTGCGGCAGCTGTCAGGGTCTTTATACCGCAAATACCATGGCCTGCATCACCGAAGCCCTCGGTATGTCTCTCCCCCGATGCGCTGCGACGCCGGCGGTGCATGCCGAGAAACTTGCGATTGCCCGGATGAGCGGCGAGCGCGTAGTCGGCCTTGTCCGGGAGGGTGTCACACCCCGGGACATCATCACCAAAGAGAGTATGCACAATGCAATTCGCGTGGATATGGCGCTCGGAGGCTCCACCAATACCGTTCTTCATCTGATGGCAATAGCAGAGGAGGCAGACGTGCCCCTCACGCTGGATGATTTTAATGAAATAGGCGCCGCGGTGCCGCATATCTGTTACATGCAGCCCTCCGGGCCCCACTCGATGGAAACACTCTACTATGCAGGTGGTATTCCTGCCGTGATGCACGAACTTGCCCCCCTCCTTGAGGATGCACTAACCGTATCCGGGGCCCGTGTCGCAGCATTTGCGGCAACCACCCCCGCAGGTGATTCTGCCATTATCCGACCGCTCTCTGATCCGGTGCACACTACCGGCGGGCTGAAGGTTGTCAGAGGAACCCTCGCGCCCGATGGTGCTGTTATTAAGGCAGCAGGGGTTCGTGATGAGATGTGGCGGCACACCGGCCCTGCACGGGTCTTTGACTCCGAAAATGCGGCAATGGAGGCGATTCTCTCCGGAAGCATCGTTGAAGGCGATGTTATGGTAATCCGGTATGAGGGCCCTGCGGGTGCGCCGGGGATGCCCGAGATGCTCTCCCCCACTTCAGCCATCATGGGTCGCGGACTCACCCGCGTAGTTTTGATAACCGATGGACGGTTCTCTGGCGGGACCCGGGGGCCCTGTATCGGCCATGTCGCCCCGGAGGCCGCGGTGGGCGGACCGATTGCACTGGTGGAGGAGGGTGACAGCATCACCATTGACCTCTTCGAGAACCGGATTGATCTAAACGTTACGCCGGATGTGCTCGATGAGCGCAGAAAATCCCTGATTATCCCTGAAAAAGAATTATCCGGCGTTCTCAGCCGGTATGCAGATGCAGTCTGCCAGGCAGACCGCGGTGCCGTCATGAAGAAAAAAGAATAATAATTCTTTTTTCCGCTCTTTGACGGAGGTATTTATGACCTGGAAATGGGCCGGACTTCTTCTGATCGCAGTTTTTTTCGGCCGGTCTGTGTTCTCCGGACCTTGAAACGGATCGGGCCGGGCTGATTGGTATGGGGACCCAGCTCATCCTCATGAAGACGGGTATGCGCATCGTGGTCAGGCAGCATTTTGGGCTGTTGCCATGGATGGTGGGCAGGGTGAGGGTGCAGGTGGTCATACGGGTGATGGCGGTATAATTCCCGTTTCCGTTTCATGTCCTGGCTGATACCATAAACGGTCCTCTTCGATCTCGGGGTTACATCAGGGCTCCGATATTTTTTCTGGGGTGCCATGGACTATACTCCTGCTGGTAAGTAATAAACAATTCGCCGGTTCAGGGGGTAATGATCACAGGTGTGGTTCTTTTGACTCCGGGATTTAAAGGAAACGCCTTTCGCGTATGCAGGCCGGATATAGTTTTTTATATTCCGTGCATCTCTCTTGTTACATCCGGCATGTCATTGTGCGCAAGCGGGATGCCTGAAGCTTTTGTAGGGAGAGTTGTCTTTCTCATGTGATGATACGGAAGGGAACGATACCGAATCTGTCAGGGTGCCGTGCGGTAGTTGCTTTCCCATTCTGGGCAAAAAATATGATGATTCTTCTGTGAAGAAGCGTTCAGCGGGTGAGCCGTTCCAGATGTTCTGTTATCAGAGGCACTGAAATCCGTCCCACTGGTGCAAGGCTCCCGTTTATAAGAATAATGGGAAGGGGTGGCTGGTGATCCTCGACAATTTTAACCACATATTCGGGGACTCCATCGTCCAGAAGGGTCAGTTTCAGGGTGACATCCGGGTAGCGTGCCTGAAGCTCAGTCTTCAGGGCTGCAAATGCCGTCACCAGATTCTCTGTTGGGGCACATTCGGTGAGTCCGCAGGTACGGGTTTCATCGCAGGGAAATGGTCCGCATGCATTGTCAGAAAACCCTATGATCTCAATCTCTGTTGTCTCTGCCATTGCCCTAAAGGTATATTCTTCGGCCTTCTTAATTTCTGCGTTCATGAACCTGCGTATGTGCAGTCCATTCTTTTCTGCTCCCGAAACCCGCTCAAAATGCCCATGATAGAAAAGATATTTCAGACGGGTATGATACACTCTCACAAATTTTTAATAAGGATTCCCACTCAGTTTATGTGGTAATTTAATGAAGGCAGTTCTGGGTCTTGAAAACGGTGAATACTATATCGGCGAGGGATTCGGCGTTGAAGGCACCTCTGCCGGCGAATTAGTATTCACCACTCAGATGGGCGGTTACATGGAAGCACTGTCCGACCCGGGCTATCAGGGTCAGATTCTGATGTTTACCTACCCGCTCATCGGGAATTACGGGGTGCACCCCCATAATTTCGAGAGTAGTACAGTTCATGCCCTCGGATGTGTGGTGCGGGAATTGTGCAAAACCCCGGCAGCCACACCATCTCTGGGTGATTATTATTCTGACAATGGTCTTCTGGGTATTTCCGGTATTGATACGCGGAAACTGACCATTGCAACACGAATAAACGGCACAATGAGTGCGGCACTGATTGTCGGGGACGACAACGGTGAATACGCCGTCGAATGTGCACG